>NZAZ01000066.1 GCA_002686255.1 Rhodospirillaceae bacterium | reverse complement strand
TATGACCGGTAGGTCAGGAGATGGTTTGGTTTGGATTTCTTACGGGGGTGGTGGCCAAACATTTGCCACCTACACCCCCCCAGCGAGATTGAGTAGAAATGCGAATGGCCATTGGTGGCTACCGGTCGATGCAAACGGGAAGCATGATAAATTGGCGATACCGCCTCATGGAGTTGGCTTTATGAGAGAATGGCATCATGGGAATGTGGTCAAAATTCGGTGGTTAAATAGCACGAGTGGGTTGGGTAATATCTTCTATTTAGATCCAACCCGCTGGAAATACGTGTATTTTCCCATTTCGGTCGACTTGCGCCTCTATTCGGCTCGAGCTAATAACGGGGTATATTGCTTTGCGACTGATATTTGGACATTCGGAAAGAATCACTACGATACTAACGGCAAACAAGTTTTCAATCCTCCGCCTTGCGCTCAAAACCAGGTAAAGGATTACACAGATCTCATCAACTTCGTCCGCGGTTCTGATCTTGCCGACCAGGACGATGACAAAAACATTACCGAAGACCGCTGGAAGCTGGGCGATCTCGTCAACTCTGCCCCGATCCTGATTGGCCCGCCCAGTGCGCGGGTGAGCAGTGATACGAGCGACAAGAACTACCGGAGCGAGGCCTATTATCGCTCCAAGCGCAATTACGCGGGTCAGCTGGTCAACTCCAATAGGTGCGGCAAGAGCTGTGCCAAGCGTGATGAGATGATCTATGTGGGGGGCAATGACGGCATGCTCCACGCCTTTTATGCCGAGGGCAGCAACGCCGGCAAGGAGCGCTGGGCCTTCATACCGCCCAGCATGCTGCGTCGCCTGGACGAGATGTACAAGATCGGGCAGAACAAGGTCAGCGTCAGTATCTGGGGTGTGGATGGCCCGCCCCAGGTCAAGGATGTCTATCTGGGCAAGAAGGGCTGGCGGACAGTGCTGGTGGCCGGGCTCGGCAGAGGGGGAAACAGCTTCTTCGCCCTCGACATCACCGACCCGACCAACCCCAAACACCTCTTTACCATCGATAACGATACCGTAGATGACAAGGTTCATATCTGGCAGGGAGACCGGGACTACACCTCTTATGATCACGCCTCAGTGGTTTCGGATTTTGACTACACCGGGCTGGCCCAGACCTGGTCGACCCCTCGTATTGTCTCTATCACCAAAGGTTCGGCCCAGATTCCGGCGGTAGTGCTGGGTTCCGGCTTCAGCCTTGACCCCAATGCAGACGGCTATCTCTATGTTGCCAAGATCGACAGCGGGGCTGATGGCGGCAAACTGCTGAAGAAGGTGACGATCCCGCGAGATTCAAAGACCGGCTGGAACAGCGGGGTCAGTGCACCACTCTCTGTAATCAACTTTGATGTCACCAAGAGAGCGACCTATACCGGTTCGATCGCCTACTTCCCGACGACTGACGGACGGCTGTTCAAGTTCAACCTCACCGGAGGAACCGATCAGTTCAAGCTCACCGAGCTTTTTGATCCTGAGAGCTGTCTGGTAGTGGCGGGCTGTCAAGGACGTCGCTTCAACGGTCGCTTCGCCTTTGAAGCCGTTACCGCGACCTTTGGCAAGGACGGGGTATTGCGCCTCTTCTACGGCACCGGTGACAAGGTCTCTGTCAGTTCAGTGACTAAGCCCCCGGCGGAGAACCGGGTCTATGCTATCCAGGATCAGCATTTCCCGGGGTGGAAAAAGGTCACCACCCCCCTTAAGGACGGAAACCTTCTTAATGCCTCTAAGTGTCAGAATGCCGGCAGCTGGAAGTGGAGCCTGCCGCATTCCAACGCAAAAGTGACCGGAAAGGTGGGTGTTGGCAGGAGTGCGGTCATGTTTACCTACTACCGTCCGTCATCCGGTGGGGGGCAGAGTTGTTCTAATCCCGGCTCTTCGGTATTCACCGAGCTCGATTTTACCTGCGGTACAACAAAACAGAGTATTGATCTTGGCGAAGGCGTTGCTACCGGCGTAGTGATTGGCCAGCGCAAAGTCTATACGGGAATAAGCGCACAACAGATTCAATCTGCCGACAAAAAGGTCACCAAGGAGACTGAGCAACTGATCTCTCTCAATCCGATCTCAAAAAGTGTCAACGAGGGGGTTAAGATAGAGCACTGGAGGGAAGTATTGCGTTAATCACAAATGTTTGGTTTATTCAATTAAACAGGGGTGTTTACAAAAACTCCATTTCACTTCATGATGTGGCTCATCAACACTTAATAGTATTGATTTTCTCATGGTATTTGGAATCGGTAAGAATAAAAAAGAGAGCGGAGCTCCGGGAGGGCTGCCTGCGGAAGAGTTGACATCAGGTCAAACCGGAGGAAAAAAGAAAAAGAAAAAGAAAAAGAAAAAGGGACCCCCCAAGGGTGGATTTTTCTCCAACTTTTTAGGAGATCGCGAGGGTGTTGTTGGCATCGACATGACGGCATCCGGGGTCCGGATTGTCGAGCTAGAAAAAAAAGGACGAAAATGGACGGTCAAGACATCCGGCCAGGGGTTTAATAACCGGGCCCAAAACACCACTGACCTCAATGAGGTCGCCGAAGACAATGTGGAGACAATTCGCCGTGTCTTTGCTGAAAACAAGATCAAAAACACCAATGTTTCCCTGGCGATCCCGGTCACCGGCTCCATCATCCGCACCATCAACATGCCACTGATGAGTGATCACGAACTCAAAGAGGCCGTTGAGACCGAGTCACTCTGGGAAAACCTGGTTCAGGTGACTGAGGAGTTTGGAAAGTATTCTGTCTTCTGGCACGTCATCCGGAGGATGCCAAGTGAGAATACAATGGACCTCCTCTTTGTTGCCGCCAAGCTTGAGGAGATCAACACCTATGTTGGTATTGCTCGGGCAGCCGGCCTCAATCCGGTGGTGGTTGATTCAAGATGCATGGCGATCCGGGACGCACTGGCCATGCGCACTGATATCGACTTTGACAACAGTGCCATAGCTGTACTTGAGGTGGGACCCGTTGAAAATTATGTGGCGATCTACATTGATGGTGTGCCTGAAATCACTGACCTCTATATTTCTGATCACGACAAGCGGCTGCTGGCTGAAGCGGACCTCTCTGCTGAAGATACTGCCGGCATCATGCAGCGATTGGCGATGCAGATCAAGCAGTGTTTCTCTACCTTTGAAGATGTTCAGAACACCTCCCTCAAAAAGGTATTCCTGCTGTCTGCTGTGCCTGTTTTTACTACAGCGGCCTCATCACTGAAAGATGATCTGGAAGGTTATGATGTAGAGATTCCTGATCCGTTTGCCTATTTGAAGAGAGCCAAAACGGGCGAAGAGGCACGAAAATCACGCAATGTAAGTGGATATGCCGCTGTCATTGGTCTGGCGACTCGCAAGCTTGATATTTTTGGATATTATCTTTCAAGCAGCGCCCTAAGTGCGATCAACCTCTTGCCAGAACGTGATGACGTCAAGAGGACTGAGAAGCTCAAGTTTATTACCCAGATGGCTGTGGGCTTGCTCGTGATTGCTGTGGCTGTCGGCTGTGGGTGGTCCTATCTGGAAACTGAGAAGCAGCACCGGCAGCTTCAGTCCTCACTGGGCGAATACAACCAGCTTCTGTTGGAGAAAAGCGAGCTCAACCAAAAACTCAATGAGATCCGGGCAGAAAAAGTCGCTCTTCAGGTAAAACTGGATGCGAGCAAGGATATTTTTACCAATAAGACGGTGATGTATGAACTCTTGGCTCAAGTGAATGCTTCAGTGCCCGAAGGGGTATGGCTTACAAAGATCAGCTATGGAGCAGGGGAGGAGGGAGTTGAAGAGAATACCGCCATTGATGAACTGTTGATTGAAGGCAAATCCATCAATGACCAAAACATAGTCAAGTTCATTGCCAATCTGGCAAGCAAGAGTCATGTCACACAGGCCTCCCTGCTCAGTATGACGCTGCCGCAGGCAGAAGAATCTGATGAAACAGGAAGACGAAAGGTCGTTGCAAAGAGTTTTAACTTGAGATGTCGACTGGGTGGAATTCAGGAAGTGCTCCTCCCCTCGGAATCTCCTGATAAGAACAAGGGCGGGGACAGCTGATGGATCTGAATGTTAATATTGGTGATCTCTTCAAGAAAAAGGGTTCAGGTTCAGCCAAGGCCAAGGGTCCATCAAACCCCTTTCTGAGTCAAATCATCATCTCTTTTTTGATCGTTGGCCTGGCGGGGGGGTATTTTGGCCTCTACTGGCTGCCCGAGAGCTCACAGTTAGTCATTTTCAAAGGTCAAGTGGCAGAGATCGACAACCTCAAGATCGAACGCGAGCAACTTGACAGAGATATTGTCACCTCAGGTCAGCAGCTGGCTGATGCCAAAAAGAGATATCAATCAGTGACGCGCCTGTTTCATACAGATCAGGAGTTGGAGGACCTCTATCGCCGCCTAAGTACGCTCGCCCTTCAGCACGGTTTGATGATAAGCAAGGTGACAAAAGGCGTGGAGACCCCGATATATGGAGAGACCATAGCTGTCGAAAACTCACCTGATGATGAAAATCCAGAAGGATTTGACGTTCCGGTCGAACCTGAGCTTGATGAAGAGGGCAATCGGGTGCACAAGGAGCCACCGCTCTATTACCGGATCAAGGTGGTCTTCCAGATTCTGGGTCGCTATCCTGCTTATGTTGCTTTTAGGAGAGATCTGGCCAATGAACAGAAGATCGTCAATATCGATTCCGAGCTTATTGGAGCAGGTGAAGATGCTGAAGCAAACAAGAACGAGAGGGGCCGGATCAAGATAGTGCTGGGACTCTCGACCTACCGAATTGCAGGTTGATTTGAATCAAATGATGTACTTCTATACATTATGACTATCCATGACAAGAGGAGTCATCTTGTTGGCTAAGAACAAACTAATTAAAGTATTAGCGGGCATCATGCTTTTTGCGCTGGGTGCAGGAAGCTTGACATCACTCTGGGCCCAGAGCGGCCGTGATCCCTTTGCCCCTTATGTGATTGAAGAGCCTGAGATTGCTCAGCCGGAATCAATCGATGAAAAAGGGAGTGATGATGAGACCCCTCAAAAACCACCTCTTGAGCGTTATCCTCTCTCTGATTATCGACTCATAGGGGTATTGATTGGGCCCAAAAGCGGAGTTGTCCTGATTCGAACCCGGGAGCGCAAGGACTATTATCTCCAGCTCTCCGACAAACTTGGGAATAGCGATGGTGTGATTGTCTCCATCAATGCAGCAGGGATTGTGGTGGCAGAAGGAGAAAATCAGGTGACTATTCCGGTTCGCAACAAAACAGTGGCTAGTGATGACAATTTCTAGACCTCTCCTCATCTCTCTACTGCTGCTGTTGCTGACAGCATGCAGCCTTGATCGGCAACGTGTCTATGAATCTGAAGCGCGATTCCCTGCCGGATCATCAATTGTAGATATTGAAGGATACGTTAAATCGACCCACATCCAGGCTGAGGAGACCATTCGCCATGGGCCGCAGTTGAATACTGGATCAAAACAGACTCTGAAACGACGCCAGTTCATACACCAGGATCCCGTCACCGACTACACCAGCATCAGGGATCAGAGGATGTCCGGCGATGGAATCTTCCCGATCTCTATCAACGTAGAGAATGTTGAGTTGGGGACTGTTTTCAGCATGATCTCAACCATGGTGGGGATGAATATTATTGTCGGGGATGAGGTCAAAGGGACGGTCAGCATTCGGCTTAAAGATATTCCCTGGGATAAAGTGCTGGATAATATTCTGAAGATCAAAAAGCTCGCAAAGCATGTCGATAATGAATCAGGCATCATCCGAATTCACTCTCAGGAGTCACTCGTTGCACAAGAGGAGTTTGATCGCAAGCGGGCAGAAGATGCCCAGAAAAACATTGATGCCCAGAGAGCTCTCGAGCCGTTGAGAACAGAGATCTTCAGGCTCTATTATGCCGATCCGGAAGATGTAAAAACAGAGATAGAGAGTATTCTCGGGAGTGCGGGCGAAGGGGGAGAAGGCGCGACCAAGGTGGCTGCCGGAACGGCCCAGGTAGTTATCGATGAACGAACACGATCACTGGTGGTTAAGGCGCGATCGAGTGAGCTGGATCAGATTCATGAGATCATAAAACGAGTCGATATCAGGAATGTTCAAGTTCTGATTGAAGCCATTGTGGTCAATGCCACAGACAACTTCCTCGAAGAGCTGGGATCACGCCTGGGGTTTGACAAGACAGGGACGGCCTTCGGAGGAGTGGGACGAGCTGCGGGCATTGCCTCAGGGGCGGCTTCAACTACTATTCCACCCGCTATCGGCTTTGGAGATACCGCCTCCTGGCTGGGAAACAATGCGAGTTCCATAAGTGATCTGCTGAATCTCTCCGAGACGGCCACCGGCGGCATCGGCCTCCTTATCTCCAGTGGCACACAAGCGCTCAAGCTCGAGCTCTCTGCACTTGAGAAAGAGGGGCTCTCGAAGACGGTTGCCAACCCCAAGGTCTTTACCCTGAACAACAAGAAGGCCCTGATCAAGCAGGGAGATAAAGTTCCAAAAGTGACCCCGGCTTCAGGCTCAGAGCCGGCTTCGGTGAGCTATGAAGAGGCCAACCTGCTTCTTGAGGTGACGCCCAGTATTGTCGGTGATGGCAATATCGTTCTTGAGATCAAGCTTAATTGGGATGTTCCTGATGACAGCAAGGCGGTTCAGGGCAATCCCTATATCACCCAGCGTGTGATTGAGACAGAGTTGCTGGTACCCGATAAAGCGGTTGTTGTGATCGGCGGTATAAAGAAACAAGAGACGGCAGATGCTGATGAAAAAGTACCTGGCTTGGGCGATCTTCCTTTTATAGGCCAACTCTTTAGAAAGGGCAAGGTTAAGGATAATCGCACCGAACTGCTGGTGTTTATCTCACCCCGCGTTATTTAACTCTTGCGTCCTTAAACAGTTGCATCAATGGGAGTATTGCTTGGTTGATCGAACAGATGCTATCACCAGAACGATCTGTGCGCTTCTTCTTGAGAAGGGACAGGTAACAGAAGAGGAGTATCGTCATGCATTGGCGGAATCTTCAGAGGGGGGTGTGGATATTATTGAGTCCTTGCTCAAGCTTGGTTACACCACTGAGGAGATCGTCGCTGATGATTTGTCTGAATCATACGGTCTAGAGCGAATTGACCTTGCTCCCGATGCTCAAATTCTTCGTGAGGCTGTCAATCAACTCCCCCAAAAGTTCGTTCAGGAGAGCAAGATTCTCCCTTTTAATGTAGATGGCAATACGCTGCAGGTAGCGATCTCGGACCCAACAGCCCTGGGATCAATCAATACAGTAAGAGTAATTACAGGGAAGCAGGTCTCGACCTTCTTCACCACTTTCAGTCAACTTCACTCCTGGCTTTCTTTTCTCAAGCAGGAGGAGTGGCAGGCCAAGGAATCTGGGCCGAAGAAGGAGGTGGCCGATGAAGAAGAGGCCTATCGGGGAGAGAATATTGATTATGTCAATCTTCTGATTAGAAATGCCATCAATAAACGTGTTTCCGATATTCATATCGAACCCTACAAAGCCACGGCTCGGGTAAGGCTTCGGCTGGATGGTGTCATGAGCACCTTGGATGACAAAGAGAATTTTATCTTCAACCACTACCCGGCAGTGGTGGCACGATTGAAGATTCTTGCAGGACTCGATATTGCCGAACGCCGACTTCCCCAGGATGGGGCGATCTCCTTTAGGATCCAGGGAAGGGATGTTGATATTCGTCTCTCTATTCTTCCGACCACCTACGGGGAGAGGGTGGTGATGCGAATACTTGACCATACGGCATTTAAGATGGACCTTGATGCCCTCGGGATACCCGATGAAGACCTCGTTATCCTAAAGAGAGCTGTTGATGCCCCTCAGGGCATTGTTCTGGTGACCGGCCCAACCGGCAGCGGCAAGTCGAGCACCCTCTATTCGGCTTTAAACAGAGTCAATCGTGAAGATATCAATATCCTGACGGCCGAAGATCCAGTTGAGTACACCCTGGAAGGAGCCGGGCAGGTTCAAATAAAGGAGGATATCGGTTTAACTTTTTCAGGAGCACTCCGTTCTTTTTTGCGTCAGGATCCAGAAGTTATCCTTGTGGGTGAGATGCGAGACCAAGAGACGGCAGAGATAGCCATCAAGTCTGCACTGACCGGTCATCTGGTTCTGAGTACACTGCATACCAATGATGCCCCCTCGACAATTATTCGATTGGTGAATATGGGGATTGAGCCCTATCTGATTACGGCATCTCTCTCCTTGGTGGTCGCACAACGCCTGGTGAGGCGGATTTGTGAAACGTGTGTTGGTCCGGATCAGAGTATTACCCAAGAGCTTCTCACCTCCATTGGCTTTTCATCTGAGGAGTCGGAGCAGGTTGAGGTTGTTCGGGGCCGGGGTTGCAAAGCATGTCATCAGACGGGCTACAGGGGGCGTCGAGCGGTCTTTGAGGTCATGGAGATCACGGATGAGATTCGTCGCATAATCCTCAGTGGACATTCGAGCTCTACCGAAATAGCCGACAGTGCGAGGCAGAACGGTTATGTCAGTCTGCAGGAGCGTGGACTGGATTTGATCCGAAAGGGTTCGCTTACCGTAGAAGAGTATGAACGTGTACTGGTGCTAAGGTAGGGAGACGATGCCAAACTATAATTATTCCGGCCTTAAACAGGGTGAAAAAGTAACTGGTTCGATCATGGCATCCAATCGTGATGATGCCGTCTCAAGACTAAAGAAAGACAAGATCATTATAACCGTCTTGGAAGAGCAGAAAGATGGCCAGAAGAGAGGGCGTGGGCGTAGAGGAAAGGTTCCCACGAAAGAGGTGGTCATTTTCTCCAAGAAATTTGCCACCATGGTGAAATCGGGTCTACCCATCCTCAATACACTGAAAATGCTGGTCGAGCAGACAGAGAACAAGTCATTTCGGAAGATTGTTGATGAGATCTATAGTGATGTTGAGTCGGGTGTGCCCATGTCCGAGGCCTTCGGAAAGCACGATCGTGTATTTGACAATATCTACATCAACATGATCAAAGCGGGAGAAATGAGCGGGAAGCTCGATGATTTTCTGTTGCGCCTTGTGATCAGCCTGGAAAAGACAGAGAAGATTAAGGCGGGTGTAAAGAGTGCAATGATGTATCCGACCATCCTTCTTATCACGGCCATCATAGTGATCGGTATAATGATGGTGTTTGTAGTTCCTGTTTTTGCCGACATGTTCAAGGGCGGGACCCTGCCTAAACCCACACAGATTGTAATGGCAATCAGTGATTTCTGTCGTGACCCTGCCGGTGGGGGAGTTTTAGCTGGAGGGTTGGTAGCGCTGATCGTTATGACCAAGACACTCTCTGCAAGGATCTACCGGTTTCGTCGATTTCTCAATGCCACACAGCTCAAAATACCGGCCCTGGGGGACATGGTCCAAAAGAGTGCTCTTGCAAAAATAGCCATGATCCAGGGTAATCTTGCTGCGGCAGGGGTCGCAGTGTTAGATTCATTGGACATTTCAGCTGAAGCAACTGACAACTTGGTCATCAAGGAGGCACTGCTTGAGGTCAAGAAAGGGGTCTACTCGGGTGAACCCCTCTCCGCTCTCTTTAGAAAGTATAAATCCCTCTTTCCAATGACTTACACGGAACTGATTGCTGTGGGGGAGGAGACGGGGAATATGGAAGAGATGTTTGGTTCCATTGCGGGCTACTATGAACAGGAGTTCGATGCTGCGGTTGAAAACCTAACGGCAATGCTGGAACCCATCATGATTGTTTTTATGGGCACCACCATCGGCGGTATTCTGATCTCGATGTATATGCCCATCTTCGCGATGGGTGAGACCATGCACTGAATACACAGTAAAAAAGGGGTATTACTTGTGATGGTGGTCACATCTATATCAGCAATTACTTAAAGATAATATATGAACTTGATTTAAATTGGTGATGTTTTACACTTAATTGTATAGACTTAAAATAGGCGGAATGTTGGAAACAGGGCTTTATCAACTATCAGGAGAGCAACAATGACTCAATTGCAATCAATTACAACACATGAAATGAGAGAAAAGCAGAAAGGGTTTACCCTTATTGAGCTTTTAATTGTGGTGGCCATCATCGGTATCCTTGCTGCGGTAGGTATTCCGATGTATCAGGGATA
>NZAZ01000065.1 GCA_002686255.1 Rhodospirillaceae bacterium | reverse complement strand
ATTTTAGGGACAATATTTATTTCTCTAGCCCACATTTTGGCTAGCTGTTGATTACAAACAGGTAGTATAAGATAAAATAAATCAAGATAAGGCTTATTTGGGACGTTTATTCCATGGTCCCTCTCACAGCAATATAACTCAGTATTCCCTGCAAAATGACCCAATCGCGTTGAAATAAGCGGTTGCCATCTAATAATATAAAAATATCGCAAAGCAAAAACTAACAATAAGAATAATAATGAGAAAGGAAATATAACAATATCTTTTACTATTTTCATTATAATTTTAGTTTATAAAAAATTAACATGCAAAGGATCGGCACTAGAAGGCTCTACAATTCTTTCTAATTTTTGTACATGATTATCAAGCGCAGTACTTATATAGTGTTGAATTGGCAATGCGCCCATCATAGTTTAAGCATCAAATGCTGGCGAAGCCAAATAATTTAATGCACGCCATTACTTATCTGATCTAATAATATCAATAAATCTATTATCTTAAAGCTTGTAGTTCAATAAAAAAATCAACTTAATTGAATTGATTACTTATATTGCATGGAAATTGAACAGATATATTAAACAAAATTCTTATGTTTTGGAGGGTTTTCAATGGTAAATCCTCCACTGTGCTTTTTAATAACTCCACTTGTTACACCCGAATCTTTTACATCCCAAAGAAAATTATTGCATGAATGAGTTCTGCAGTTTGCATAACATTCTTTATGAACATCTATTTCATTTCTAACCTTATCTATAACATTCCAATAATGATCACTTTCTAATATTTCTTGGAATGTTTGTTTATTTAAATCACCAAGTCTATAACCTTCCTCAAACTTGCCGTCAAAAAACATTCCACAAGAATAGACTTTGCCTGTACCTTCAGTGTACAACAAGAATGGTGCACCCAAACACTGGTCATAATCTCTGTGCCCTTCATTTGTAATCTTGTCCCATTTAACAACAACTTTATAATCATCATGACCATAGCTTTCTGCCTCAAATAATAATGGAGCAAATTTTTCATAATCGTCAAGGCGCTCATAAAATCCAAGCGCATTCTCAACAGTATCGCTACAATGTTTAACTTGAAAATAATCAACGCCTAGTTCTGCGCCAAGTTTTGCCAGAGGAACTACTTCAGCAATGTCTTTGGGAGTTAATACCATTTGTATTCCGATATCCAAAGTAAGGTTATTTTTTCTCTTGTACTCAACACAATATTTTATTTTTTCCACAAGAGTATTAAATTCTTTACTGGCATGAATTAAGCGATAAGACTTATCTGAGCCAGCACTGACATTAAACCTGAGCCATGATAAGTGCTCCAATGCTGCTTGCCCATCTCTCCCTGTATCAAATAAAATACCATTTGTACCAATTGAGATGTCAATTCCAGATTCTTTACCCACGACAACGGCTTCATATAGGTGTGGGTTTAATGTCGGCTCAGCCTCACCAATAAATGCAATAGACCTTACACCAACCTTGCCAGCACTTTTTAAATAATTATCAATTAAGGCCTCTCTACTGACAAATTTCTTTGCAGATTCTTTGTAAAAATTACCTTGTGTTACTCCATAACAGTAGTGACATTTAATATTACACCCCTTAGAAAGACCTGAATCAATATGAATAGGCGCAAAACGCTTTCCATTTTTAAAATCTTCAAGACGGTCTAAATGCCAAAGCATCTTGTTGCCATCCATATTATATGAGTCCTGTTTGGAAATTAATTTTCCTTCTGCATTATACGGAGATGGCAAGTTAGTGTTGCCAATTTCAAACTCCTGGTCTGCCATCTTTTCATTTCGTCTATGAAATCTATGATGTGAATCAGTTGTATTCTTTATAGTCATAGTGCTCTTCCCTTTGTTTTAAATATTTTTTATTAAAAAATGATATGCTTCTTTTAATGTGTTTAAATCATGTTCCTGTATTTGTAAACCGCTCAAGTCTTTCTTAATATCTAACCAACAAAACCCATCGCCTTCACTTACTTTAAACATCTCATTACTTATATTTGCAAAATAAAAATATGCATGCTCTCTATACTTACCTTCAACTATCGCAACCCTCTCTTTATAAAATTTATAATTTAATACAATTCCCAGCTCTTCATTAGACTCTCTTATGGCTGCTTCATATGGCAGTTCACCATTTTCTATTCCACCTCCAAAAAAACCAATAACAGAAGGCATAATGGGTGCGTCCTCACTACGAATTTGCATTAGAAACTCTAAGTTTTCATTGTATATAATTAATAATGCACTATTTAGATGATAATTTTGTGGTTTTTTATTGATAGACAATTTATTATTATAAATTATAGTGATTTACAATATTCTTTTACTGCATCTTTCCAGTGTCTCATTGGTTTTAACTTGCTACTCTTAAGAGGGGTATTTGTATTTTTTTTACCAATTGCAGAAAAGTCCTTGTGTGATGCGCGGTTAACAATTACTGGTAAAGTTTCCATATGGTCTGATATTTCACTCATTAAATCATACAGTGACCCTTTACCGTCATTAACAACATGGTATAAACCATACTCTAAATCACTTTCAATTAAATTTTTTATGGATAATGCTACATCTTTGCTATAACACGGTGTACCTATTATATCATCTGCAATGTTTATTTCACTTGCGCCACTATTAATTCTGTATAGCATTTTCTCAACAAACTGATTGTTTTTATCATTATCGCCGAACAATACAGAAATCCTAGTTAGATAGAACTTTTTTGATATTTCCTGAACCATCATATCACCACCAAGTTTTGTCATGCCATAAACATTGACCGGGTTTGGCATGCTATACTCATCATAACTTTCATCTGATTTAATATCTGAAAATACTGCATCTGTACTAAAATGCACTAATAAAAAGCCAAACTCATTTGAAATCTCAGCTAACCTCATGGGATGCATCATGTTCATCTCAAAAGCTTTAATCGGATCTTTTTCACATGGGTCTATACCTAAAAATGCGACTGTATTTATCACTATATCAGGCTCATTACTTTTTATTATTTTTCTAACTTCGTTCTCATTTCTAACATTCAGATCTTTAGATCCGACAGATGTGATATCGTACTCCTTAGACAAAGCAGAGTTTAGTGCTTTACCCATTTTCCCAGTGCCTCCTAACAATAATACTTTTTTTATATAATTCATATATTTATATCAAAATATACGACAAAGAATAATTGTTAATTCATGCTGAATACTCATTTCTCTCTACCTGTCAGAGAAGATCCAAGCTGTTTATCTGTTTTTAGGCTGATAAATGTTGGCCCTGAGTTTTTGTAAGCTTCATGCAAACACAGTTCAGTCTCCTTACTATCTTCTGGAAACCATGACTGTATATTTTTAAACATAGATATTGTTTTTTTACCGTCTAACTCAGTATGAGTTGGTCCTAATGTAGGATAATCTGCAAACCCAACTAAATTAACATTTACATTTTGTTGATCAATATCTAATTTTATCTGCTCAAACGGTCTTTCAATTAAGAATGGTGTAATGGTGTACACCCATGGCTTTAACCCCTCTAATGCCATTCCCGCTGCCACACCAATCATACTCTGTTCACACAACCCTATATTTATAAATCTTTGTGGAAATTTTTCTTGAAACTCATCAAATACCTTAAACCCAATATCTCCAACAATAAGATAAACATTTTCATCTTCATCAGCCAACTTGGTCAATACTTTTCCTAAAGTTCGTCTCATATCAGCCCCAATGCCCTTTTACCAATATCAACATCATCACCTTTAACCTTTCTAGCATGCCAATCTGCACTATTTTCAAAAGCCTTAATCCCCTTCCCTTTGATTGTATGCAAAATAATTGCAAATGGCTTTTGTTCAACGCCACCATTCTTCAATGAAGAAATAATTTGCTCAAAATTATGTCCATCCAATACCTCTCTAACGCTCCAGTTAAATGCTTTGAATTTAGCAGGTAAATTATCTAACGGCAATATATTTTGCACACTATCAAGCGCTTGTATTTTATTATAGTCGATTAATAATACCAAATTATCAAGCTTAAATCTTGCAGCAATAAGTGAAGATTCCCATGTTGTACCCTCTTGACATTCGCCATCACCCACCATGACATATATATTTCCTAGTTTATTAGTTTTTTTCCTAGATAATGCCATTCCTACAGCCATAGGAAATCCATGCCCTAAGCTACCAGTTGTACAATGTATACTATTTTTTCTATCTAATTCTAAATGTGTGGTAATTTTAGGATTAAACCCGTGACTCCTAAGATATATTTGATAGGGGTAAGATGCATGTGCCTTACTTAAAATAAACTTATCATCTTTTGTTATTATCTCTTCATGAAGTGCTAAAAACGCTTCAATCATTGAGAACGAACCACCCACATGCGCTTCACCTGTCTCGATAAAAGCGTTATATGTATCTTGGCGCAGCTTAAGAGCTTTATCTTGTAAATATTTATATTTTGTCATATCTATCCAAAACTTTATCCAATTGCTTGTTAGCTTTATCTAGTTGAGATAATAGTATATGTTCTTTTTTATTTTTCAATGTACTATCGACTGTAGCACGCCTATTCCATATAGATTTATTATATTCATTTAATATAATTAAACACCAAATTAACCCATAAAGTGGCCAAGCAGCTCTATACCTATTTAAAATAGATCTTCCGTACACTTCCAAGCAACCACTCACCCACAACTTCTCATATTTCATTGAGAAATCAAATGCAGCATGATGAGAAGTATCCGCAATAAGTTTAACTGGGTCATCCCATCCAAAATACTCAAAGTCGTGAAAAAATATATTACCTGATTTGACTCTAATAGAATTATGAAATCCGAAATCTGACGGACTTAAAACTCGATCAGCATATGACAATTCTTGAATGTAACTATTTGGCCAATTTTTCTTCGACCAAGTTAACACTTTGTGAAAAGCTGGGATAAATTTATCTTGTATAAATAATTCTAACTCCGTATGTATATTGATAGCATCTTCGAGGTTTATTAGCCTATTTTCAATTTGAACTTCTATATCTAAACCACTGAGACATGCATTAGGCGCTAAATTAAAATTAGAAAATTTATTTCTTACTCGTGTAGTGTTTAATTCAGATAATAGTGATAGCATTTGCTTTATATCCTTACCATCATAGCTAGAAACTCTCTCACCCTTTATGTAGTTATAAATAGCAACATCTAAATCCTTATCATAGCCAACTGGTGTCTGCAGATATGGCAAGGATAAATCTTTTAACAACTTTAGACTATTATATTCTGTTGCCATCCGGTTGCACCCTCCTGACTGAGGATATATTTTAGAAATACATATCTTGTTGTTAACAAATATTTTAACTATTTCTGAATTACCCCTACCTTTTACTCTTTCTAATAATGACACGGCTTGTCCTGGCAGGGTTTTTTCGATAGCCTGTTGCAATTCTACTTTTGTCCAACTTTTTAATATGGATCTATTAATCTCATCCCATGAATGCCCATTCTTTCCGTTAAACAAAATAGTTTGGACATTTGCAAGTTGTTTTGATTTTACTATTTCTTCTAAATCATCAATAAAGTAATCGAAATTATTATCTGCAATGTAATTAAGTTTATCTATCTGTGTATCATGAAACGTAATATTATCAATCAGATGAATATCACTTTGCAATATTTTATTCTCTTGTAAAAACTTAATTGCGGCCTGTCTCAAGGGGTGTTTTTCTGTATCAAAATGCCCATACTCTGTTTTATGACTTACTATTTCGACAGTCACCCCTCTTTTATAACACCTCCATAAAAATCTATAGACACCGGGAAAAATATGTGCTTCTTTAATTCCTTTTCCATAAACATGTCCTTGTAATTGTTGCCATTCAATTTCTCCATTCTCTCTATTTTTTATCTCTTTAGATATTTCCTGTTTCGTGTATTTATTGCCATTATTAATCAATCCACGATTAGAAGCGGCGATTTGAAATGCAATGTCATACGATATGATAGTATTGTCTAAATCAATGCCAATTTTCATATTCTAGTGTCTTGAACTATGAATCTATTAAATAAAATTAATGTGCTCTATCGTTTGATGGTCTATAGAATCAATATATCTATTAGCTTCATCCATTCTACAATTAAGACGGCATTCTGAAATATTCAAATTATGTTTCACAAACATAAAATTATTTTTGCGTTTTTCTCCTTCCCATATTTCCTGAAATGTGTTGTTATTTATATTTCCCAAATCAAAACGATTATCTAGCAAATATGCGCTACAACTAAAAACTCTTCCATCTGCCATAACATATGACCACAAACTAGGTGTTGCATAGCATTTCTTATAACGCTGCCCCTCACCCTCTATGTATTTCTTCATTGTATGGCTACGAAAGATCACCTGAAAACCATCAGAAGACATGCTAGTAAATTTTTTCTCATAATGAGCATATTTTGTATAATCAACGCCCTCATACTTATGAGTAAGGCTAAATTTGTGTTGCGAATAAGGTTTTATAACTAGATAATCTAGCCCTATTTCATCTCTACACACTCTTGCAAGCTCATCCATTTCATCCACATTTTCAGGTAACAACATTGATTGGGCGCCCAGAACAACATTGAGATTATGCTTTTTTCGATACTCAACCATTTTCATTAAATTACTAACTGCTTTATCAAAATCACCCAACTTACCTTGGTGAATTTTGTGATACGTTTCTGGCGTGCCTGCATTGATTGACGCTTTAATCCAAGAAGTGTTGGGCAATGCTCTCTCAAGAAAATCTTTAGGCAATATAGTGCCATTAGTTGTAAATGAAACATCAATACCAGATTGTTTCGTTATTTCTGTTAGTTCAGAAATTCGTTTGTATAATAATGGCTCTCCCTCTCCCGCATACATAATACTCTTAACCCCAAGTTTACCCATCTCTGGAAGTCTTCTTTTCATTGTGTCAAAATCTAATCTGACTGGGTTGTATCCTAGGTAATCTACTGCACAAAAAGTGCATCGATGATTACATGCGCCAATCGGGGAGACTTCCATATATATTGGATATATGTTCTTAGCTTTATTCCAATCATTCCCAGCTTCAAGTATTGCTGTCACTCTTTGAGGGTGATAAGCTAACTTATGACTATCTATCCCATATCTATCACTCATAACCCTACCTTAAAATCTCCGCAATATACATATCAAGTCTACTATTTGTTATTGGTATATTCCCAACCTCTTGTACTGCTAAAGAAGCCATACATGCGCCAATCGCAGACGCTTCCATAAAACTAGCGCCAGAAACTAAAGATACTGACATTGCTGCAAATAAAGAATCTCCTGCGCCAGTAACATCAACAGGATTTACCGTTAATGCTGGAAAATCTTGCCTTTCACCTAAACCAGTGCCATTATAAGCTATGAATCCATTGGAGCCTAATTTCATTAGCATGTCTTTTGCACGGGTATTTTTTAATAGCGTATTAGAAATCCACTCAATACCACTTTCATTGTCATCTAATGCAACACGTGCTTCTTTTTCAGTTGGCGTAATCAAATCAAACTTATTAAATTTAGTCACATTTCCTACTTGGCTACTACACTGTAAATCGCCAAATAACTTTAAATTAAACTTCTTAGCAAGAAGCAAAATTTCAGTCAATATATTTGGTGTAATAACACCATATACAAAATCACTCACCAGTATCCCATCAATATCTGAGGCCAATTCATTTAACTTATTAATGACTTCATTTTCAATTTTTTCAGAAATTTTATGATCTTTAATTCGACTCACTCTAAATAATTTTTGGTTCTCAACCATATAACGTGTTTTATACGTAGTCGGTCGACTAGGATCAATAATCAAACTCGTATCGATATCACGACCAGTCAATACCTCTTTTACACTGTTAGAAAGCAAGTCATCTCCAACCACGCTAAGAGGTGGTCCCGGTTGTCTGTACAGAGGTGGTCCCGGTTGTCAGAGGTGGTCCCGGTTGTCTGTACAGCCAAACCCGATTTATAAGTGGATTCCTGCATCATTTTAAGCTGCTATGGGTAGTGGCAGCAGGTTGTTATAGT
>NZAZ01000064.1 GCA_002686255.1 Rhodospirillaceae bacterium | reverse complement strand
CTACAGTTGTAATCCGTCCAAATTGATCCACAATCACCCGAACATTTTTAGCCCAGCCTTTCGGAGTGAGTGCAAGTTTTGCAAAAAGATTCATTTCTTCTCCATACTTTTCATTGACAGAAGTTCACATTGTAAATCGTAGCAGAGCATACCTTGAAATCTGTGATAATTATAAAATTTTTCATGTTAACGGTTGAGCTAACCAGCAATTTAGCAAAGCGCACCAACGCTAAATTGTCTGTGTTGAGCGATTTGTTAGCCCTCTTCTAGAAACTTCACGATTGCTTCATTGACTTGTTCCGGATGCGTAACTGGGCCCATGTGTCCAAACTCAGGAAACTCGATCATGGTAACCTTCGGAAGGACCCCCGTCAGTAATCTCGCCACGTCGCGTGATGATGCCGGGGACTTCGCACCGACCATGTACAGCACCGGTACTTTTAGCGTTCGGAATGCCTGCAGCGGCGTGGCCCGAGATGACTTACCCCCGGACCAGACAACTTAACCTGCGACTAGACCAAGCGTCATCGTGATGGGTTGGTTTAGGAGAGCTCCCTATCGCTTTGGATAATCATGACCTGTGTTACCAGTGTCGAACAAATGGCAGGCTACACCGCGTTCGGTGTCGACCTGATGCCAATCTGGACTAACTTTCTTACAGATATCCGCAGCATATGGGCAACGCGGGTGGAAATGGCAGCCGTTCGGAGGATTGACAGCCGAAGGGACTTCTCCATCAACGTGTATAAATTTTTTACTCTGATTTGGGTCTGGCATGGGAGAGGCATCACGTAGAATATGAGTATAGGGATGAAGCGGATCTTCAAAAATACGCGGGATGGGGCCGGTTTCCACAATCCGCCCAAGATACATAACCGCCATATCCTGACAAAAAAAACGCACCACGCCCAAGTCATGGGAGATGAACACGAAACTGAGGTTGTGAGATTTCTGGAGCTCACGCAAGAGCAATAGAATTTGCGCTTGTATTGACACATCAAGAGCTGAAACCGGTTCGTCAGCAACAATCAGCTCCGGCCCGACAGTGAGCGCTCGAGCGATACCGATACGCTGGCGCTGGCCGCCGCTGAACTCGTGCGGAAATCGATCGGCGGCATCTGAGTGAAGCCCAACCTCATCGAGTAGTTTCAAAACCCGTTCATGGGCTTTACGTTTGTAGGCCAGACCCTGCACCAGCAATGGTTCAGCCAGCGCTGCACCGATGCGCTTGCGCGGGTTCAGTGAGGAGTAGGGATCCTGGAAAATGATCTGCATGCGTTGGCGCAAGGCTCGTATTTTAGATGGATTTGCACCCAGGACATCCTGTCCGTCAAAGGTAACAGAACCGGAATCAGGTTCAATCAAACGCAGCAGGCTACGCCCTAAAGTTGATTTTCCACAACCAGATTCGCCAACCACACCGAAAGCCCGCCCCCGTTTGACCTCGAACGAAACTCCATCGACAGCGCGAACAGTTACGGTTTCGGGGACGGGAAAACCACGTTTGACATGGAAAAACTTTTTTATATTCTCAATTCGCAACAAGGTGTCAGCCATTGGCGCGCTCCTCAATCGTCGTTAAGTTGTAATCGCCGCGCACCCAGCAAGCAACTTCGTGTGTCAACCCTACATCGATCGGTTGAAGAGTAGGATCAAGTTTGCGGCAAATTGGTTGTTCCAAGCCACACCTCGCTGCAAAGCTACAACCATCAGGCATACGGCCTATCGGTGGAACCTGTCCGGAAATCGAGTGTAGAGTCTTGATATCACGATCACTACGCGGAATCGATAGCATCAAGGCCTCAGTATACGGATGCGTGGGTTGCGCAAACAGCGAGTTAACATCTGTGATCTCAACGATTTTGCCTGCATACATCACTGCCACCCGGTCCGCGATAGATGCAACCACTCCCAAATTATGCGTAATGAAGATCAACGACATGCCCGAATCTTGTTTTAGCTCGTTGAGGAGGGCAAGAATCTGAGATTGGGTGGTCACGTCCAACGCCGTAGTTGGCTCATCAGCTAGAATGATGTCGGGTTTGCAGGCAATCGCCATCGCGATCATAACGCGTTGTCGCATACCTCCAGAAAACTGGTGTGGATATTCTTTGAAACGACTACTCGTCGAGGGAATCTTGACCTTATCAAGCAACTCAAGGGCCGTTTTGTTCGCTTCTTCCTTGTTCATTTTGCGGTGATACAGAAGCGTTTCGGCGACCTGATGCCCGATTGGAAGCACTGGATTGAGCGCGGTCATCGGCTCCTGAAAAATCATCGATATTCGATTGCCGCGAATTTCGCGCATTTCTTCTTCGGAAAGTCCTTGAAGATTGTGCTCACCTAATTGAATCCGTTCGGCCTCAACCCGTCCGTTTTGCAAAGGCACCAGGCCGAGCACGGAAAGAGCTGTGACACTCTTACCACAACCGGATTCGCCAACCAGAGCCAGAGTCTCGTTGCGACGCAGGGTGAAGCTGATATCGCGCACAGCTGCATGCCACTCTCCGGTAATGCGAAAGGATGTCCTGAGTTTCCGCACGTCAAGTATAATATCAGTATCACTTTCACGGCTTTGTGTTGAATTTGGCATAGTGTGCATCAATCCTCTCGAGTCTTGGGATCAATGGCATCGCGCAAGCCGTCACCCAACAGATTGAGTGAGAAGACAACGAGTAGAATTGCCAATCCTGGAAAAATAGATAACCAGGGATTATCGAGGATATTCTCGAAACCTTCCCGGATCATGCCACCCCATGTTGCTTCAGGTGGTTTGACACCCAGGCCAATAAAACTGAGCGAGGCCTCAGTGCGAATTGCGGTTGCCAGCCATAACGAAGCCATGACCATGACATCTGAGAGGACGTTTGGTAAAATATGATACACCATTATACGCCAATCCCTATAACCCAGAGCACGGCAGGCCTCGATAAAATCACGTTCCCTGATCACGATCGTTGGCGCCCGGGCGATCCGTGTAAACCCTGGTATCGATGTCAACGATATAGCAATAATCATGTTTTGCATGCTGGGGCCAAGCATAGCGACAACGATCAGACCAAGGATAAGTGTTGGGAATGAGAGTAGAATATCATTGAACTGCATAATCACATCATCGGTCCTGCCGCCATAATACCCGGCGATGATACCGATCGCTGTACCAATTATCATCGCAGAAATAATTGCTACACCACCAATGATTAGTGATATGCGAGCACCATGGAGCAGGCGGGAATAGATATCCCGCCCATAAGCGTCTGTCCCCATCAAGAATTGATCCGAAGGCCCCTCCAGACGATATAAAATATTTTGATCGATATGATCGTGTGTGCTCAATAATGGAGCGAAGATCGCCGCCAGCACCACCAGGAGAAAGATTGCAGCACCCACCCCGGTTAGTTTGTTGCTGCGGAACGTCCGCTTCATCTGCTCCAGAAACAAGGCGCGATTTGATTTGGGCATCGGTATATTTTCAGTGTTTGAGGTCATTGGTATTTCACCCGAGGATCGATCAAACCGTAAGTTAGGTCTGTTAGCATATTTATGAAAATAATGATGAAGGCATAACAAACCATCAGTCCCTGCAACATAGTATAATCGCGTTGCCCAAGAGCACCGACGATTAGCTTCCCTAATCCAGGTCGGTTAAAAACGATCTCGGTCAGGACTGAATTACCAACTAAAACACCAAGGAAAAGACCAATCATTGTTACGACCGGAATAAGGGCATTGCGCAGCGCATGGTGCCAGATGATGATGTTGTTTGGCACACCCTTAGCGCGCGCGGTGCGGATGTAGTCTTCTCTGAGCACACCCAGCATCGAAGACCGGGTTACACGGGCGATATAGGCAGTCATGATCGTGCCAAGCGTCAGTGCCGGCAAGGCCAAGTCACGGAACCATCCGATGACATCGTCTCGACCACCACTACTGATCACAGGAAACCAGCCCAGATTGATCGCGAAGACGATGAGAAGTAAAATCGCTGAAACGAAGGCTGGAAACGACAGGCCAATCAGGGTCGTGAGACGTACAAGATAGTCAATCAGTTGATTTCGGTGCAGCGCTGACCAGATACCAAGCGGAAGGCCGGTCAAGACTCCAAAGATTACTGCCACGAAGGTCAGCTCTAAAGTGTAAGGTAATACATTAACAACTTCGCCCAGGATCGGTTTTCCGGTTACCATAGATTCGCCCCAGTCTCCAGTCAATGCACTTCCCATGAAATCAAAGTACTGTTCTAGAAGCGGGCGGTTTAGGCCGAGGCGTTCGCGCATGGCATCCAAGGCTGACGCACTTGCCTGATCGCCCAGTATAGTCTGAGCCGGATCCCCAGGCACAATACGAACCAGGATAAAGATTATCGACATGACAGCCAATAGCGTCGGTATGGAGATAATTAGCCGGCGGCAAATGAAGATGAACATAGATATTTTTCCGTACAACAGCTTTGCGCCGTCGGTGGACTTGCAGATATTGAAGGGAGAAGCGGCTGGATCTCTCCAGCCGCTTCTTTATTGATGAAACGTTACTTCTTGAAGTTCGTTTTCTCAGTTACCGGTGGTCCCAAAGTGAGCGAGCCTACAAGGTTATAGCCCAGATCCAAGTTGTCCTTGGTTGCCCAGAGTTGAAGGTTTTCGTAAATTGGAATGGCGCAAACCTCTTTCACGATTTTCTCCTGTGCAGTCTTCCACAACGCCTTTTGTTTGTTTCCATCATGCTCAACACGGGCAGCATCAATCTCTGCGTCCCCGGCACTACAGTGCGAGAAGTTGGTTACTGCAGTCTTTGTACCTACGGTACTATCCGAATGGAAAAACTGGGTCAGGTAGGTATCGGCCACCGGGAAACGGGCTGCTGAATAGTGAGTTACCTGACTCAAATCCTTACGGATTTGGGCGTGGAAGGTTGCATGCTCGACAACTTCCAATTCCAGTTTAATACCAGCGCGCCTAAGCTGTGCTTGAAACACTTCCATAGTGGACAGCATTCCGGGAAGGCTGGTGTGGATAGCATTAATCGTGACACCATTGGGGTATCCGGCATCGGCCAGAAGTTTCTTGGCGCCTTCCACGTCAAATTTGGGCATCAGGTCTGACATGTCGGCATGGCCAAGATACCCCTGCGGCACGACGGATGTGGCGGCCCTGGTTACGTCTGGACCCTTAAAATTCATGAACTCAACGCGGTTAACTGCCATGGCGATTGCTTTACGCACACGTATGTCGCTCAGTGGTTTGACCGTGGTGTTCAAAGACATAACTGACATTTCGGATGGTTCCATAACATGGACAACCGCGCCCTTGAGCTTTTGCATGCGCTCAACCCACTTTTGGCCTTGATTTCCATAAATCATATCGAGTTCGCCGGTTTGGAACGCCAGGTCACGCGCCGAATCAGACGGAATGTAGGTGTACATAATGCCATTAAGTTTTGGTGAACCACGGAAATATTTAGGGTTGGCGACAAGCTTCAGGTACTGCTGTGGCTTATATTCACCAAACATGAAAGGTCCGGTTCCGATCGGGCGTTTCAGGAAGTCTTCACCCATTTCCTCCACAGCTTTCTTACAAACGATATTGCCACCGTGATAGTTGGTGATTAACCCGAGCAAGCTGGGTATGGGGTTCTTAAGCGTTATCTTCACTGTGTAGGGATCCAACGCCTTGACGCTGTCGAACACCTTGAAATCGCTTGAGAAACTGGAACTTTTTGGATTGGCGGCGCGAGCGAAGGAAAAAACAATATCCGCTGCAGTCAATTCACCAAAATTATGGTGACACTGTACGCCCTTGCGCAGGTTGAACGTCCACTCCAGTCCATCTTTGCTCGAGTTCCAGCTTTTTGCCAGATCGGGCTCGATGGTATTTGGAGATGCCGTACCAGGTGTAAACCGAACTAATCCGCTGAACATCCAGCCAAAAACTGCTTTATCTATGGTCGTTGCCGATAAATGCGGATCAAGTCGTCCAGCATCAGATGCAGCAATACCAACATTGAGAAAATTGGTTTCAGAGCCAGCCTGACTCTGCCCTGATACGGATATACTCAAAACAAGGACTATTGCCAATCCGTAAGCTGTCTTCGATAATCGTGACTTATTATTAAATAAATTTTTCATTATTTCTCCTTACTAAACAATTATATTAAGAATTAATTTATATTATATTACGATTAATAATTAGTAAAACGATTTACTAATTAAACATAAAGTTTAATTACAACACAAAGATTCTAATTCTTATATGTCGCAAATGTTCTTTATTTTTGCAACTAACGTTCAATAAATATTTTTTGTCATCATTTCCCCCCTTTTCTGTTCTTTAAGTTTATTGTGAATTGTTATCTAAATCTGCCACATCACATTGATGCAAAAACACAATATCATTTTACACCAAGAAGCAGTTTAACGATTCTCCACATTTAAATCCAACAGTAATTTCAAGCAGTCCTAATAGTTCCTGTTGGTAATTCTAAGGGTGGATAGTTCTCCTATTTAAAGTTGTGTCAAGTTTTTTGAGTTGTGTCAAGTTTTTTTCAGTATTATTGAATATGTTTGTGTTGATTGTCTGACTGTGAAGAATTAGTGGGAGTATAGTGGACCCCATAAATGAGACAATGTGCTAAGGTGTATTTTCAAACAAACGGAGATACAGAATGGGCAGAAAAAAGTACAGCAAGGAATTGAAGGCACGTATAGCACTTGATGCAATAAAGGGTCAGAAAACGGTATCAGAATTAGCCTCCGAATATGGAGTTCATGCCAATCAGATCAGTCTTTGGACGAAGCTGTTACTTGATGCAACTCCTCCT
>NZAZ01000063.1 GCA_002686255.1 Rhodospirillaceae bacterium | reverse complement strand
TTGAATAATTAAAATAGTACTTATTTTCTCCTTTGTGGATTGTTCTATGACGAAAACAAACCTGAAATCCTTTATCATTTGTTTCGAAGATGCGTTTCGCATATACTTCTTCAAGATCAATTCTATCAGAACTATAGGTAAAATAGAGACCCATAAAGAGTAATACGGAAACTGATACAGATAATTTCATCCATCTCAAATGATCCGATACCAACCACGATCCGTTCAATTTCATGACGAGATGATCCTCAGAATGTTATCTCGAATCCGTTTCCCCGTCTTGTCCCATGTGTACCTGTTCTTAACGAGTTTACTGCCCGCTACGCCAAATTTGCTGCATAATGAAGGATCATTGAGAAGCATTATGATCCGTTCGGCCAACTGGCGAATATCATCAGGATTAACGAGATAACCGTTTTCTCCACTCTTGACAAAGTCGGGAATGGCTCCGATATTGGATGCCACCACCGGTAGCCTGTAGATCATGGCTTCTAAAAAAACGATTCCAAAGGGTTCCATTCGGGTTGGAAGGCAGAAAATAGATGCCTTGTGATAATAGGACTTCATGTCTTTCAATGGGATCTTTCCCAATGTCTCGCAGTTGGGTAGATCCAACGATGGGGAACATCCGACAATGGTCAAGTAGGCATCCGGATGAGACTTTAAGACGATCTTGAATGCTTCGACTAACTGTGGACCACCCTTTCTGTTCCAATCAACACCGACAAACAACACATTTTTATTTGTATATCGCCGATCGTCAAATTCTTCTTTTTCGATACCGCTTACATTATTTCCGGCATAAACACAGCAAACTTTATTTTCAGGGCAGCCATATTGAGTCTTCAATGAGTTTTTAATGTTTCTGCTCATCGTGAAATTCAATGCGGCGTTTTTATATATGGATTTCTCAAGCTCGATCCAGCCATCGGAGTAAAAATCACTCTTTTTAAAAGCAGGATAATTCAAGTTGGCAAGATGCGCATGATCGGTGTATACGAAATTCGGAATACTTGGAATACTGCAATCAAAAAGAGACTGAGTTTGGAATGTAAAAGTATATTCCTTATGTTCAAGTTTTTCAGCTATTTTTGATTTAACGTTTTGAAATAGAAACGGAGTTCGAAGCATACAATTATCGATCCGCTTTTTCCCCCTGATGATTTCATTTGCATACGTTTTGAAGGTATGTATAAAATTCAAAGCATCATATCTTTTGATGATATCACGCCAAATATCGATGATATCGATTTTATAGCCAGGGAAATTATTCCGAAGTGCTTGAACGACACTATCATTGATATGCGAAAAACTCCCTGTCTTGATAAACGCAAAGGTTCCGTATTTCTTCATAAGTTGTTTGTGCGATCAATAATAAAGCGTTCAACTTACATACATAGGAGAGTTTACAAGCAAAAATTACCGCAAGGTGACAGTGTTTTATTTTCCGGCGGCCTTGTCCCGTCGGAGGCGGGGTCAGTGGAAAGCAAAACAATAATATTAACCCTCGGTGTCCTCAGCGCCTCTGCGGTAAAATGAAACACAATATTTCAATCCCCCCCTTTGAATAATGGTTAATTCAGATGATCAGCCTCGGCTATCGAATCATTAACCGATGGCCAATAATCAATCGATTTATGGATCGCATAAAAAGCGAATGGCGCTGAGTAGATTATCAATGATTTGATCAGTACGACTAAATCGAAAACAGGATATTTTTCTAATACAATATCAGGCAAAAGATAAGTGGTATTGGTCAATAGCGTTATCAAATAGACGAAGTACAGTAGTCCGCCTTTAAATATCACAATGATAAATCCTACCGGATCAAAAAGGAGTGTCTTCCACACTTCGAGTTGATAGGTCAGGTTATCAATTGCAGGTCCCCTAAATGGACCTGATGGTGTTTCATGCAGTGTGAGAGTAGTTGGATTTCCTTCAAAGCAAAGCATTGAAATGAGCGGAAACAGACTGACAATTGCAACGGCAACGTATATTTTTTTTCCGATATTATCTTCAGCCCGTTTCAGCGCATCGGCCAATGGCAAGATCATGAGAGGTAAAATAACAAAGATAATATACCGGTAGCCGTACCAAGAAGCCTGAGAAGACCAAGCCATTACGATAAGATAAAAACTGATCATCACCGGTATCAAGGGTATAACGAACATTTTAATATAAGCAGATTTGAAATTAATAATCGAGACGATGCCTACAATGAGGAAAGGAGCTGTATACGCCAAGCCCCAGTCCACGCCGAATATCACATGAATAATTCTTTTGACGTAATAGGTAAATGGAAGGCTCATCGCCTTGTTTAAAAGTTGATAGAAATTTTCAGAATAGAATAGCCATTTTTCTGGACCCATACCTTTTATTATGGATATGACTATTCCAATTAGTATCGGAAGAGCGCAAATGATATATGAAAGAATAATCGGTTTTCGATTTTCCATCAATTTCCATTCGCCATCTCTTACAGCAAATGCGGCCAACGGCCAGCAAAGTGCGATCAAAACGTTATTATATCGAATGAGGCCAATGGCGTATACCGTCAGACATATCAAAAGAAGCCTGGAGACGCTTCCATCTGTTTTCTTACTGTTACAGCTCAATACCATCAAATAGACCATCACGGTTTGCGCAAAAAATTCATAAACATGAGCAAACATGGGTCTCCGATAAACGTAAAGCGGGATGCCTTGTATCAATATCATCAGCAAAATTGATAACACGGAATATTTTTCATCATAATAAATCCTCAGTGTCTTATATGCAATGAGGCATGACATCCAAAAGTAAAAAATTGATGAAAACACAAAGCCGAATAGTGACCAGCTTTTTATGTTCACGTCACTATTTAAGCGAGAATGCACGATATCCGATCCGCTAAGGCGGTCGACCTGTGAAAAAAGAAAAACAAACGGAGACGCAAGCATACCCGCCCCTATCGGATACTTTGAATGGCTGCCGTATTCCTTGTCGTATGAGGGGAATTGAAGAAAGGCAATTGACGCGGCGTGTGCGAAATATCCGTCATCATCGCCTTCATATTTCAGCCCGGAATCCTGAAGGCGGTATGGTCGATATATCAGAAATGAAATGATAAAGATAAAGATCGAAATCTTCTTCATTATAAATTTCACTGAATTAGAACTGCAATTTTTAACAAATAAATCGGTTTTCTCTCGCAGTTGATTAGTGATGCAAAAGGTTGTTATTGTTGATTTCAGCGAGAAAAAACTGCCATATGGCGATCCAGAAGCAGCTTATGGGTTTTGTTGCAAGCTTGCAGAAGGAGTTTGGGAATGGGTACATGAATATCATGTTCTCTGAGCCTCAAAGGTTCCAGAGCATCATTCTCTCCCTTCACCTCTGCGAGTTCCATCAGGCGGGTCCAAGTTTGGTTGTCATCGCTGCAAAGCACGTCGTAGCTTACGAAAATGACTCGATCCGGGGAGTATTTGAGCAACCATCGGTAGATATCATTCCAAAGATACATCCAGTAGGGCAATATCTCGGGAGCGTAAGTGTTTTCCGAGGATGAAAAGCAGAAAGGCCGATGGTTCGCACCGAATTCGTTGTGCCCCAGCCAGTCTATGTATTTTGTCGTGAAGGGATCGTTAGGAATAAGAAACCGTCGGTGCTGTCGTAGTAGCGACCAAGCGTGTTGCAATGGTGTGCGAAACGGTACCAAAAAAACACTGTGGGGTAATGCCGCGCACAGGGACCTTAGTCGCAAAATATTGTTGTTGTTCTTAGAAAGATATTTTCCAGAGGCGTGTTCTCTGCTTTTTAGGATCAATCCAACATAGTGTTTAAATTTTTTCAGCGTTTCTTCGTCTGGATTGTGTGGTAAAAGTCTGTCTTTTCTTATATATTCGTGTCCGCTCGTAGTCTTCCAGAAAACTTCCTCGAAAGCCTCAGGGCTGTCGTAGTCCACCATCAGGCCATCGCTGTGGGCTCTTTCGGTCTTTTTCATATTTTTTTGTGATTTTCCCGAAAGACGTTTCCAAAACAAAGGCATCAAAACAAAAGGCATGTCTCGATACGTCAGTGAAGCAAAAGAACCGGTATTATAAAAACGTCTCATGAGAATTGTCGTTCCGGAGCGAGCCAGGCCAGTGATAAAGACATGCTTGGTCTTCTCTATCACGGGGATATCAACTTTGGTTCGCCCGATTTCAAGATCAAGGGAAAATTCCGATACGATACGACTGCCCAAGACGATTCTATGGAACAACTTTTGCCAAAAGCTGTATTCAATATTAGACATACCGGTTCCGCAAAATCGCATACACGATAGAAGTGATTGTTGTAAAAATCAAAAAGGATGTCTCGTAGATCAGCGTATTTTCAAGGGAAAATAGTTTAGTAAGAAGCCAGAAAGTGCCGGCCACCCCAATGGCCAATATGATGAGTTGCAAAGCAAGCATGCATGTGTTTGAAAAGGATCGCCAAGAGTACTGGAGGAGGAACTGCTGTTTTTGTTCGTCGTTCATAACGGTGGATCGGATAACCCGCAGGGAATTTTGCGACGCGGCCAGAACATCCCTTGCGGATGTTATGATGGATAGCCGCAAAAGAATTTCAACTGCTATAACGCCTATGATAATAGCGGATACGTAGGTCAATTAGTCTTTCCTTTGTTGCCTTTGATCTTTCTAATGATGCGCTTGATGGGATACCACAAAATGGCAAACAAGGCCAAAAAGATCGAGCCGATAAACCCCAATACCATAGCAAGCGTCCCAGCGCCAAGACCAGGACCTACGTAGGCTTGGACGTTATTGGAATCTAATAGTATGAAAGCAAAACTCAACAAAATAAGATAGTGTTTCATTGTGTTCCCTCCAACCAGTCAAGCGGAATTTCGTCCGGCAAATAATATCGACTCCAATGCAGGGCTCCTGATGCTTCTGGTTTATCTTCGGGGGCGTTAACATATTCCCACCGGACTCTATCGGGCGAGACGCGTAACAACCGATTCCGACCGGTTTCCTCCACGAACACATCGCCATTGGGCAATATTCTCGATCGCCCACCACCACTTGTATGCATATTTGCTTGTTTAAGAATCTCTTTATAGGGGGATTCAATGGTTCCACTAACCGGATCCCATATCATGACAGTACTGAGCGGTTTGCCTGAGTTCGTCCTTCCCTTTATGGAATAATTATTGAAGATCGAAAACCTACCATCAGGAAGAATATTAATGTCATGCTGAAAAAGCCAAGGACCGAATTGCAGAGCGACGATATTATTGTCCAGGGGACGGTAAACAGCGACGGTGCTAAGATGTCTCATGCTCAAAGCAATGTCGCCACGTTTGGCAATATTATTGTCCTCATAGATTGGCTGTGCATCGTTCAGGTGTAAACGGTCCTGGGAATTAACGTTGCTAAATGCCATAAGTAAACCCAAATAACCATTATCGTGGAGTATCCGGGTAACCGAATGCGTTTCAAGAATTTTCCCTTCCAAAGAAACGATGGCATACCCATCATCGCGGCCAGGGGAGTAATCTACAGAGGGTGGGTTGATATTTATCCCTACAACCAGATTTCCATCAACCCCCTTTTCCACGGAATGGTGAAAATGATGGCTATTGACCCAAAGCAACCTGCTCACTTTGTCAATACGTGATAGATATCCTTCACCATGGCTGAACACGATGCTACCATCTTCCAGAAGGATAGGGTGTTGGACTCGGAAACCTGCTTCCGTGAGGCGAAGAGCGCCCGTGGTTTCCTCCTGGTCTCCTCGAACAATAATTTCTGAAATCGGTGGAATCCATCTGTGGATAAGTTGAAAGTCACGTATCCTGTAAAGGTCAACGAGGACTTGTTCGTGCTCTCGGCTAAATCTTGGAATCAGTAGGTGACCGCGATCGATAAAATTTTTGTCTCTAACAACAAAGCTATGATATTCAAAATGGTTTTTCTTCTCCTGATTATGTGTAAATAACTTTTGTATAATGGTCTTACTTTGTCCCTCACCGCCTATTAAAAAGCCACGAACTTCCGCATAAATACCATGGACAATTTTATAAGGAAAAAAGCGCCATGCGTTTGCAGCAAATCCCCAGACTCCGAAACCAACAGCCACCAAGTAAAACAACGCGAACAGATAGAGTTTACGCTTGATCATATAACAATCACTCCACAAAACGAAGACAATTTTGTCCGGCTATACGAAAGCATATCACCTTCATTAATCAAAAACCCTGTTCAATCGTGCCATCAGGCAGTCATATTCGATGATGTTTCCGTATTTTTTGTTATGATAGGCCGAAAACAGGTTTACCAATTCAAATCCGCACGATTCATAATAACGGAGCGCATCCAGATAGTACGGCATATTTTCATAAATCGGTTGCACAGATATTTCCGATTGCATTCCGAGGATATCATGGATACACGCACCAGCGCCCTTAACCACATCCACATCGCATCCCTGAGTGTCCATTTTCATGAAGACCCGGGGAGCGTCAATGCTATGGATAACATCCTCGAATATGGAGTCCAACCGTGTGACTTTAACTGATAAAACGTGATCGATGGCAGCGGTTCGAGGCGTTAAAAAGGAACTCAGATTCGGCTCCCGGGTGATGTTGAACGATTGTGTTGTGTTTTTACTACCCAGCGCGATATTCATGCCTCTCCAGAATCGATCTGCCTTAAACCTTTTGCAAAGCTTTCGAAAGCTTTCCGGGTTAGGCTCAAAGCAGACAATGTGGCCTTCATATCCGATTCTTCTGAGAATCAATGCAAAAGCGCCGGTATGCGCACCGACATCCAATACACAGTTAATCTCGAACCGCTGAATTAAATCTCTCAAGCATTTTCGGGCGGAGAATTCGTTGATAATCTGTATCAAACGAGGTGGCGGATGCAGTCCTGACGACAGCATCCAATATCCCATGGAGATTAAACCTCTATTTACGGTACTTTGGCTCACAATTCTGGTTTATTCAGGTTAGCCGTATTCCAGGATTTTATAAACATTGATATTCGATATGATGATAATGGCTGTATAAATAACCGGGCTGAAAAACCTGGCATGAGGCAGATTTTTCAGCCCAATAACGGCAGTCGGGTAAATGATTGGAAAAAGAAAGAAAGAAAGTCTGGGCAAAATCACATTCATGATGAAAAAAAGGATGAGGAATGATACCAGATATAAAGAATAAATAAGATATTTATGTTTTATCTCTACATAGTGTAATCCATAACAAGAAAGGATAACGGGTATCATCATAAATCCATAAATGATACTTTCGAAATATTGTGGTAGCACATTGATTAGAACACCAAGTTGAGTGCTCCATGGGGATGAGAATAAATCAAATAACCAAATACCAAAATTATAATCGGTAATCACGTGAATTTCGAATTTAATACCGAGTCCCCATTCGACGAAAAGATACCATATCCCCAGGGGGACAAGATGTATCACAAAGAATAAAACGGTTTCCCGTATGCGTTTGAAGTAGATTCCAAGGCATATCACAAAAATGCCAAGCGAAAATATCATTTTCCCGGTCATCAATATTCCAGCCAAAATTGAATACATGACAAGCCGCTTTTGTCCGGGTCTCCCGGCGTAATCATTGAGGAGATATATATAGGCGATGATGATAAACACTTCCATGATACCCGTACTGGTCGATTGAACCAGCATGACATGCGTAAGCGGGGAGAAAATCAACAGTACGCTACTGAGAAATGCCACTTTCGGGGAAAATAAATCTTTGAGAAGATAATAGAACAATAAAACACCGAAAATCATCAACAGCAAGTTTACAGCCATCGCACTGGCAAAGATAACCGACATACTCTGGTTATCGAACAGCAATCCGATCGGTTTGAAAACTAGAAATATGAGGAGCGGGTATAAAGGTTGGTCCATCAGTATGGATAAGTTTGAAAAACTTTCCGGAAATCCTCTTTGGACAAGGCGGAGAAAATAAGCATCATCACAATTCATCCGGTACTCTGGAAAAAGCGTCGCAAATTTATTAACGAGTGATTTATCACCGATTGTGCCCTCTGTCATGACCTCCTCAGATGCGGCGACTTGAAAAATCGGTCGCCAGCATTTATTCCCCTCAGGATAGGCCGGATTTGCAAATCCGAGATAGAATTGAATCAGACAGCCAAGCACAAGAATGGAAAGCATGGAAAAATCGCTATTCCAGATATCGGCAAGAGTCCCTTTAGCAAGAGAATATTTCAGACTCAACGTTCCTCCATAATGTTCGAACGTTTTTTTTGAAGGTACAGATTAACATATATCTCGCGGTCACAAATCTCCATCAACTCGCTGGAGGTGACAGGTTCCAGCTTCTCTTTTGAATGATAAGACATTGCTTTTTCGAAGTGTCTGAATCAAAAAAGTATCGAATCAATAAAAATCAGTAAATTGTGTTATGCGATCAGCTAAGCCGCA
>NZAZ01000062.1 GCA_002686255.1 Rhodospirillaceae bacterium | reverse complement strand
TTGGCCATCTGCTTATCCCCTTCTTCCTAGGATCCAGATGCCCAGTTTCTCTAACTTAGCATGTGGATCCGGTTAAGGGGGGCAGGCCAGTCCATCCCACGGGTTAGCAAAGCCAAGTCGAATGTGAACCGTACCGGCCATTTTGGCTAAATCATCGATACCTTCCTCGTGCACGGCTCTGCTGGTAATCTTAAGTGAATATGTCTCACCATCGTGATCTTCGAATCGGCAAGTATATCCATATTTGCCATAAATAAATCGAACGCGTCTTGATGGTATTTCCACTGCGCCAAGTGATCGAACCCCCGTTCCCTCGGGAACGAACTTGCTCTCACTGAGTTCCTCACCAAACAAGTCACGAACCGTTGGGAAGACACTGCCGGAAACGGTACCAACCATATCTTCGTGGCTGAGTTTGCCGGACAATGCCGGATCGCCGGCGATAAGCGTGTCTTCCGTGCGATGGGGCGCGCCGCGCTGAGGCGGCTGACCGGATGGTTCAACCGTAATGATGTTTCCAGGATAGAAAAGATCATCATGGGCCATGTTTGCCGCCCAATGAGGATGCCCAGCGGCATGCAACGGGCGAACCATGCGTCCCTCTTCCGTTGACCATCCGGCGACACAAACATATCCGTCACTCATGTCAGTTACGTCGGTAACGATGATTTCCATGTTAACTCTCTGAATGATCGCTCATCTATAAAGCGTTTCCCTCAAATTGGGTATTCCTGCGCCCATTCCATACTTAGCGAGGTCCCATATGGCGCCCGTTGGGAACCCCAGCACCACAGAAGAAAACCCCCCCCCCCCTTCGTCACGTGCGTTTAAGAGCTCATCAGGTATCGATGGACCGTCTTTTAGAAAGCGCATCTTATTAAAACTTTTGAGGCACAGAATGGTCTACCTCAACTTATAGTTTGGCTGACCTGTAAGCTAACCTAGGTGAGGAATGTCAGCAATGGGTCACTAGCGGACATCAGGGGACCAGGTTATTGCCCCGATTCAAATAAAAATAGTTCCCTAATTGTTCTTGACAAGCCCGGAAAAATATGATCTTATTCCCGTTTCGTTTTGAAATAGGAATTATGGATCGTGCCGCTTTCCAAGTCCATGAAAACCCATGAGAAATTTCCGGTTCCGGCCCGGGCCAAGGAAAATGACGACAAATGACGACTTCCGCGGCCTTTTTCCGGGCTGGAATCGTGCGAATTCAATTGGTTAGGGCTAAAAAGGCGGCGAAAAATGACGACATTCGGACGACATAGTGACGACATGAGGACGACACGATGACGACATGGTGACGACATGGGGACGACATGATGACGACACGGAGACGACATGAGGACGACATGGGGACGACGGGACCGCGCCTCTCCTTCGACAGGGCCTCCGGCCCGCTCAGGATGAGGCTTCGACTGGGCCTCTTGCCTTCGCGAAGCCGGAGCTTCGCTTCGGCGAAGCAAGGTCGGCCCGCTCAGGATGAGGCTTCGACGGAACTCAGGATGAGGCGCGCGAGTCGAAGGGGGCGGCGATCTCGAAGCAAGAGGCGGCCAAATGCGATTGCCCCGCCGCCAACGCCGTTCCCGCTTGGCAACCCGGCGTTTGTCTGTATGATGGCGCGCCAACTCGATCTATCGGAAGGATGCGAGGCGGCATGAAACTCCCCGAAGCCCTGACCTTCGACGACGTGCTCCTGGTGCCGGCCAAGTCCGACGTCCTGCCCGCCGACACCGACACCACGACCCGCCTGACGCGGACCATCGATCTCGGCATTCCGCTGCTGTCGGCGGCCATGGACACGGTCACCGAAAGCGGCCTCGCCATCGCCATGGCCCAGGCCGGCGGCATCGGCGTCATCCACAAGAACCTGACCCCCGAAGAGCAGGCGGCCGAGGTCCTCAAGGTCAAGAAGTTCGAATCCGGGATGATCGTCAACCCGTTGACCATCGCCCCCGACGCGCCCCTCGCCGACGCCCTGGAGATCAAGAAAACCCACAATATTTCCGGCCTGCCGGTGGTCGAGGAAGGGTCCGGCAAGCTGGTCGGCATCCTGACCAACCGCGACGTCCGCTTCGCCACCCGCCCCGGGCAGCCGGTCAGCGAACTGATGACCGGCCATCAGGCCGGCAAACCCCTGATCACCGTCGAGGAAGGGGTGGAGCTGGGCGCGGCCAAGAAGCTCCTGCACCGGCACCGGATCGAGAAGCTTTTGGTCGTCGACGGCGAGTTCCGCTGCATCGGCCTGATTACGGTCAAGGACATGGAAAAGGCCCAGGCCCACCCCGACGCCTGCAAGGACGAAAAGGGGCGCCTCAGGGTCGCCGCGGCGACCGGCGTCGGCGACGCCGGCGCCGCCCGGGCCGAGGCGTTGCTCGACGCCGGCGCCGACGTCATCATCGTCGACACCGCGCACGGCCATTCGGCCGCCGTCCTCGAGGCGGTGGAAAGGATCAAGAAGCTTTCCAACTATGCCCAGGTGGCCGGCGGCAACGTCGCCACCGCCGACGGCGCCAAGGCGCTGATCGACGCCGGCGCCGACAGCGTCAAGGTCGGCATCGGCCCCGGCACCATCTGCACGACGCGCATGGTCGCCGGCGTCGGCATGCCGCAGTTCTCGGCCATCGTCGAGGCGGCGCAGGCGTGCCGGAAGGCCGACATCCCGTTGATCGCCGACGGCGGCATCAAGTATTCCGGCGATTTCGCCAAGGCCATCGCGGCCGGCGCCGAAAGCTGCATGATCGGGTCGCTGTTTGCCGGCACCGACGAAAGCCCGGGCGAGGTGTTCCTGTTCCAGGGCCGGTCGTACAAATCCTACCGCGGCATGGGCTCCATCGGCGCCATGGCCCGGGGGTCGGCCGACCGCTACTTCCAGCAGGAGGTGTCCGACAACCTCAATTTCGTCCCCGAGGGCGTCGAAGGCCGGGTGCCGTACAAGGGGCCGGCGGCCAACATCATTCACCAGCTCGTCGGCGGGCTCAGCGCCGCCATGGGCTACACCGGCAACGCCACCATCGCCGAGTTGCAGAACAACGCCCAATTCCGCCGCACCACGGCGGCCGGGCTGCGCGAAAGCCATGTCCACGACATCACCATCACCCGCGAGGCGCCCAATTACCGGACCGAACGCTGAGCGGGCTTTCCCGCGGGCTTTCCCGGGGGCCGGGGTTGGGGCGGGGCCGGGCACATGACCCCGGGCGCGCGCATGGAAGCGGCGATCGAGCTGCTGGTGCTGATCTGGGCCGGCAACCGGCCCGCCGGCCGCCTGGCCGACGAATATTTCGGCAACCGCCGCTACGCCGGCGCCGGCGACCGCCGCGCCATCCTCGATCGGGTCTACGCCATCCTCCGCCACCGGGCGCGGCTCGACTGGTGGATCGAACGCACCGGCCTCGGCGCCGGGCCCGGCCCGCGCGCCCGCGTCATCGCCGAGCTGGCGCTGGAGGACAAGTCGTCGGCCGAGGAAACGGCGAAGCTTTTTTCCGGCGCCACCCACTGCCCCGGGCCGTTGACGGCGGCCGAGAAGGAACTGGCCGGGGCTCTCCATGGCCGGCCCCTCGACCACGCCGAGATGCCGAGGCCGGTGATGCTGGAATACCCGGACTGGATGGAGCGCTCGTTGTCGGCCCTGTGGCCGCAGCGGTTGCCTGAGGAAATGTCGGCCCTCAACCAGCGCGCGCCCGTCGACCTTCGCGTCAACATGCTGAAGACGACGCCGGAAGCGGCGCTGAAATCGCTGGCCGGCGATTACCTGGAGGCCGAGCCGACGCCGCTCAGCCCCATCGGGCTCAGGCTGACGGCCAGGGCGCGGCTGGCCGGCACCGCCGCTTATCGGAAGGGCTGGATCGAGGTCCAGGACGAGGGCTCGCAACTGATTTCGCTTCTTTGCGGCGCCCGGCCGGGGATGGATGTCGTCGATTTCTGCGCCGGCGGCGGCGGCAAGGCGCTGGCGCTGGCGGCGTCCATGGGCGCGGACGGCAAAATCGACGGCACCCTGACCGCCTGCGACATCTCCGGGCATAGGCTGGAGCGCATGGTCCCGCGCCTGCGAAGGGCCGGCGCCGAACAGGTGCGGACCCGGGTCGTCGCCGCGCGCAACGACGAATGGGTGGCCGCCAACGCCGGCCAATCGGACCGGGTGCTGGCCGACGTGCCGTGCACCGGCACCGGCGCCTGGCGCCGCGACCCCAACGCCAAGTGGCGCTTCACGCCGGACGACCTCGACGACATGCTGGCCCTGCAGCAGCGCATCCTCGGCCTGGCGCGGACCCTGGTCAAACCCGGCGGCCGGCTGATCTACACCACCTGTTCGCTGTTGCAGGAGGAGAACGAGCGCCAACTGGCGTGGTTTCTGGAAAACCACGAGGATTTCCAGGCCCTGCCCATCGACGGGGTGTGGGCCGAAACCGTCGGCGGACCGCCGCCGCCGGCGGGGCCGTGCCTGCGCCTCAGCCCCGCCTCGACGGGCACCGACGGCTTTTTCTGCGCGGTGATGGAAAGGCGATAAGCCGTCGTTTTATTGCTTAATTTCGGCTTTCGGAGGCCACTTTTCTTGCCAAATCAATGATTTTTGCCGTTTTTTGGCTCATAAAGGCCCGAAAAGCTTGCGTTTTTCAGTTAGTTACACTATATATCGCCTTGAATACCGAATGACCTTGGTCAATTAGTTAGCTGAATAGTCGTTTAGGGCATTTTTTTCCATAAACTCCGGCTTTGCTAACGCGTCACCGAAAGGGGCTTGGTGCGATTTTACGAACCGGAGAAAGAAACCACGCCCGAACGTCTCAATTAGGGAGTTACCCATGGCCAGCCGCCGCAACGACAATAAGAAACCGCAATCCGACCGTCTGAACGAGCGCAAGAAGCGCCCGTGCCTGATGTGCAACAAGCCTTTTACGTCCGAACATTTCGGTCAGCGCGTTTGTCCCACCTGTAAGGGGACGGCGGCTTGGCGTTCGGGCGGCGAAGCCGCTTAAGGGAATATCTTGGCCGGAATGGTGGAACGAACGATGGAGCACATGATGAAAAAAAGCAAAAAGATACAGTTCGATTCCGGCCGCGCCCAGAAAAAGATGGAAAAAGCCTTCAAGCAGATGGTCGCCAAGAAGGCCAAGCAAGCGAAGGAAAAGGCGAGGCGCGAGGAAGAACGGTCTCCCATCTGAGCCTCCTTATCAGCCGCTTTCGCCCTTTTTTCCGTTCCCTCACCCCTGTTTTGACATAGACGCCTCTTGCCGGAGGCGTTTTCTTTCGTGCCTAACCCTTTGTTTCCAGGGGCTTGGCGGACCCGGCCCGGGCGAACCGCCGGCGTTTACCTTTTCGAAACTTGAACCGGTGACAATGGCCGCTTCGGACAGGAGAAGTCTTATGCGAACGGCGGTGAGAAAAGCCCGCGAACAGGACCATCCCCTGGAAGGTCCGCATCCGACCGATTAGAGCGGAAACCCGCGGCACCCCCCCGGCGGCGGCCACGCCGCCTACGGCAGGCCCCGGCGCTTGCTCTGTTTTTCCACGTACCGCTGATGGTATTCCTCGGCGCGCCAGAAATCGGACGCCGGCGAGATTTCGGTGACGATGTTTCCGTCCCCGGGGTTTCCGTCCACCCGCCCGCTCGCCTGCAACGCCTGCAGGGACTTCCGGGCCTGTTTTTCCTGTTCCGGCGAGTGGAAGAAGATGACTGAGCGGTATTGGGTGCCCACGTCCCAGCCTTGGCGGTTGAGCTGCGTCGGGTCGTGACAGGCCCAGAACACCTCCAAAAGCCGGTCATAGCCGAGGCGCTGGGGATCGAAGGTCACCTCGACGACCTCGGCGTGGCCGGTTTGGCCGGCGCACACGTTCTCGTAGGTCGGGTTACGGGTGGTGCCGCCGGCATAGCCCACGGCCGCGTCGGTGACGCCGTCGATGTGCCGTAACGCCGCCTCCACCCCCCAGAAGCATCCGGCCCCGAATGTCGCCTTTTCCATCGCCATAAACCTATAGATTGTTAAACAAACCCCACCGCCTAGATATAAGGATTGGAGGCCGGGAGACAAGCAAGAGGCCCCGGGGGAGGCCGTGAGGCCGGGGGTGGCCCCCGGAAATCCAAACCAGCGGGCGTAAGCCCGGACAGGGACTAGACAAGACCATGCACGGGTTCGATCAATTGTGGATTTGGGACGATCCCGACGTCGCCGGCGGCCTCGGGTGGTACCGGGACGTCGCCCGCGGGGCGAAGCCGGCCAAATTCCGGATCGCCCGCTCCATCGCCGCCGAAACGCCGCCCGACGCCGACGAAGAGGACCTTTGGCGGGAGATCGACCGCCTAACCCCGGTGTTCGAGGACCGCCGGCGGGCACTCGGCGGCGAAGGGGATGCCGCGGCGCCGGCCGAAGGCCCGAACCTTCTGGGTCTGGTCCGCGAACTCGCCCATCGCATGCTGTCCCATTGCAATTTCTGCCGCTGGGATTGCCGCGTCGACCGCACCCAAGGCGCCAAGCGGGGCACCTGCAAGCTCGACGCCGGCACCCGGGTCAGCACCTTTTTCCACCACCTGGGCGAGGAAATCGTCTACCGCGGCCGGCTCGGTTCCGGCACCATTTTCTTTACCTCGTGCAACATGCGCTGCGCCTTCTGCCAGAACGGCGACATCTCGACCGACAAGGACAACGGCATGGCGGTGGACGCCGGAACGCTGGCGGCCATGGCCTGGATTCTCGGCCGCGAGGGCTGTCACAACATCAACTGGGTCGGCGGCGACCCGACCATCCACCTGCATGCCATCGTCGACGCCGTTTCGATCCTCGGCGAGCCCGATTACCGCCCCGCCGAGGCCGCGCTGGCGGCGGCACTGCGGGTCAAGGCCGACGGCCATTTCGATTTCCCGGGGGTGGCGGCCGGGGACGGCCCCTTCAACACGCCGATGCTGTGGAATTCGAACTTCATCATGTCCGCCGAAACCATGAAGATCCTGCGGCTGCTGATGGACGTGTGGCTGCCGGATTTCAAGTTCGGGCCCGGGCGCTGCGCCCTCGACCTGGCCCGCACCCCCTGGTATTGGCAAACGGCGACGGAAAACCTGTTGCTGTTGAAGGAATGGGGCGAGGATTTCACCATCCGCCATCTGGTGATGCCGAACCACGTCGAATGCTGCACCTTTCCGGTGCTCGACTGGATCGCCGACAACATGCCCGATGCGATTGTCAACATCATGGGCCAGTTCCGCCCCGACACCTTCACCAACCCCCGAAGCCCCCTTTACCGCGAGCGCTACGCCGACGTCAGCCGCCGCCCGACAGTTGACGAAATCCACGCCGCCTTCGCCCATGGCAAGGAGCGTGGCGTCCGTTTCGAGGCCATCACCTTCGAAAAAGACATCCCGCGCCTCGGGCTTTAGGATGGCCCTTGGCGCAACCTTAGGAAACCCGCTTGATGACCAGGTTGGTGATGTCGTCGTGTTGCGGCGCGTCGCCGACGAAGCCGGCGATAGCGGCGGTGACGGCGCCGGCCAGGTCCGAGGGCGATCCGCCGGCTGTCGTCGACAAACACCCCCACAAACGTTCCTCGCCGAAGGGGGTGTGGTCGGAATCGAAGGCTTCCGTCAAGCCGTCGGTATAGAAATAGACGCCTTCGCCGGCATCGAGCGTCAGCGACCCTTCCTCATAGACTTGATCCTCGTCGATACCGAGCAGCGTCCCGGCCCCGCCCCGCAGGGTCCCGATCCGCCCTTCCCCGCCGCCAACGGGCGTCACCAGCAGCGGCGGCGGGTGGCCGCCGTTGGCGAACGTCAACGCCCAAGTTTGGGCATCGAGGACGCCGTAGAACACGGAGACGAACATCCCCGGCACCTCGTGGCGGCACAGCAGCCGGTTGACCTGTTCCAGGCATGCCCCGGGCTTGGTTTCGTGCAGCGCCGTCGCCCGGATCAGAGTCCGGGCCACGGCCATGAAGAAGGCCGCCGGGATTCCCTTGCCGGTGACGTCGGCGATGACCAGCCCCAATTTCCCGTCCGCCAGTTCGAAGACGTCGTAGAAATCGCCGCCCATGTCCTTGGCCGGCAGCGTGCGGGCGAACACGTCGAGGCCATCGGTGACCGGAAAGCGGCTCGGCAGGATGTGGTGCTGGATTTCGCCGGCGATCTCGATTTCGCGGCGGATGGCGGCCAGATCGGTTTCGTTCTTCCAGCTTTTCCTTCGCCGCTCGCATTCCCGGTAGACCCGGCTCAGGGCGGCCAGCAACTCAGCCCCCTCGACCGGCTTGACCAGGAAATCCGACGCCCCTTCCTTCCACGCCCGGCGCAATTGTTCAAGGTCCGGCTTGCCGGTGAGCGCGATCCGGGGCAGCCGGGCGCCATCAAGATCGAGCCTGAGAAACAGTTCCATGCCGTTGAGTTTCCCGGAATCGATAGCGACGATGGCGATGTCGAGGTCGTCCCGCGCCGCCAACAGCCCAAGCGCCTCGTCCTCGCTGACGGCGAAGACGAACTCGTTGTCCCCGGCCCCCTTGGCCCCGGCAAGGGCGTCCAGGAACATCCGCTTGGTCTCGGGGTCGTCGTCGATGACGATAGTTTTCGGCATCGGGTCTCCCTTCCGCGGCCACTATAGGCGACTCTCCTTGACGGCGCATCGATTCGGTACCACATTGAGAGTGTTCCGAGGGGAGCCCCGGCAAGGGGCTGAGAAGCCGATAGCGTCTTATAAATCCCGGGCGCGGCGCGGCGACCCTACGAACCTGATCCGGGTCATGCCGGCGAAGGGAAAGGAGTCCGCCCCATGAACGTCATCACCAAGCCGCCAAGGAAACCAGAGTCGTCCGACATCACCACCGGGCCGCTGCCGGCCAGCCGCAAGATTTACTTGGGCGGGGTGATTCACAAAGACATCCGCGTGCCGATGCGCGAGATTTCGCTGCACGAGACCGCGAACGAGCCGCCGTTGGCCGTCTATGACACGTCCGGGCCCTACACCGACCCCGCCCAGGCCATCGACATCGAGGCCGGGCTCAATCGCCTGCGGGAGCCCTGGATCCTGGCCCGCGGCGACGTCGAGGAATACGACGGCCGCGGCGTCAGGCCCGAGGACAACAACGCCTCGGCCGAGCAACTGGTGCCGGAATTCCCGGCCAAGCGCAGACCGCTGCGCGCCAAGGGCGCGGCGGTGACGCAGGCCAAGTACGCGCGGGAAGGCACCATCACGCCGGAGATGGAGTTCATCGCCATCCGCGAGAACTTAGGGAGAGAGCACGACCCGGCCAGGGCCAAGGCGCGGATTGCCGAAGGGGAATCCTTCGGCGCCGAAATCCCGGAATATGTGACGCCGGAATTCGTCCGCGACGAGGTCGCCCGCGGCCGCGCCATCATCCCCGCCAACATCAACCACCCGGAGATCGAGCCGCAGATCATCGGCCGCAATTTTCTGATCAAGATCAACGCCAACATCGGCAATTCGGCCGTCACCTCGTCGGTCGCCGAAGAGGTCGACAAGATGGTGTGGGCGACGCGCTGGGGGGCGGACAACGTTATGGACCTGTCCACGGGCAGGAACATCCACAACATCCGCGGATGGATCATCCGCAATTCCCCGGTCCCCATCGGCACGGTGCCGATCTATCAGGCCCTGGAAAAGGTCGAGAAGCCTGAGGACCTGACGTGGGAGATCTTCCGCGACACCATCATCGAGCAGTGCGAGCAAGGGGTCGATTATTTCACCGTCCACGCCGGGGTGCGGCTCAAGTACATCCACCTGACGGCGGAGCGCACCACCGGCATCGTTTCGCGCGGCGGCTCGATCATGGCCAAGTGGTGCCTGGCCCATCACCGCGAGAACTTCATCTACGACAATTTCGAGGAACTGTGCGACATCATGGCCGCCTACGACGTGTCCTATTCGCTCGGCGACGGGCTGCGCCCCGGATGCGCGGCGGACGCCAACGACGAGGCCCAGTTCAAGGAGCTCGACACCCAGGGCGAGCTCAACAAGATCGCCTGGGACAAGGACGTCCAGGTGATGAACGAAGGCCCCGGCCACGTGCCGATGCACAAGATCAAGGCCAACATTGAGCGTCAGCTCGACGTCTGCGGCGAGGCGCCGTTCTACACGCTGGGCCCGCTGGTCACCGACATCGCGCCCGGCTACGACCACATCACGTCGGGCATCGGCGCGGCGATGATCGGCTGGTACGGGACGGCGATGCTTTGCTACGTGACGCCGAAGGAGCACCTGGGGCTGCCCGACCGCGACGACGTCAAGACAGGCGTGATTACTTATCGGATCGCGGCGCACGCCGCCGACATCGCCAAGGGCCACCCGGGGGCTCAAGGACGCGACGACGCGCTCAGCCGGGCGCGCTTCGAGTTCCGCTGGCAGGACCAGTTCAACCTCGGCCTCGACGCCGAGACGGCCAAGGACTTCCACGACCAGACCCTGCCCAAGGACGCGCACAAGGCGGCGCATTTCTGCTCCATGTGCGGGCCCAAGTTCTGCGCCATGGAGATCACCAACCAGGTGCGCGAGTACGCCGAGAAGGGCATGGCCGAGATGAGCGACAAGTTCGAGCAGGCGGGCGGGGAGCTTTATTCCGAGGACTACGAGGGGAAGGCGGCGGACGCTTTGGAAGGCGGCGAAGAGGCGAAGCCGGCGGCGGAATAACGTTAGTCCGCTTTTACCCCGAAAGCAGACATCTAGGAAGGGGTCATTGTACTTCTGCTAATGACCCTTACCGGACATCACGCCAAGTATGATTTATCTTGCGATTGGACTGTCCGCTCCGCTGGGAATTTAGCGGTGACGGTGGTGCCTTTGCCAAGTTCACTTTCTATTTCCAAGCTTCCGCCATGCAGTTCTATCAGGGACTTGCAGATCGGCAATCCAAGTCCTGTACCTCCATGATTACGTTTTTGGCTTTCGGCAATCTGCCCGAACGGCTCCATGACTTTCGGGATGTCCTTGGCAGCGATGCCAATTCCCGTATCGGTGACCCTAATAACCACACCGTTGCGTTTCACATGTTCCGCACTAGCCGTGACCTGGCCGCCATTCGGTGTGAACTTGATGGCGTTAGATAGGAGATTAATTACAATCTCCTTCACATGATCCTCATCTGCGCGAACATGTGGAAGGGTGTCTGGAATATCTCCCTCAACACTAACGCCCGCCTTAGTAGACAGTGGGGCCACCATATCGATGCAGGCGCTGATGCTCTCACTGAGATTAATATCGGCGTCCATTATCTCAGTTTTGCCGGCCTCGATCTTTGAGACATCAAGGATGTCGTTGATTATATGGGTCAGATGGGCTCCTGACTTGTGGATTGCGGCTACGGATTCTAAATTCTTTTTATTTCCGAGTGGACCATAGATTTCGTTCTCAAGTGCTTCGGAAAACCCGACGATGGCATTGAGTGGTGTGCGAAGTTCGTGGCTCATGTTGGCCAGAAACTCGGATTTGGCCTGATTTGCCGATTCGGCTTCTTTCTTGGATTTGTTGAGGTGTTTGTTCAACTCTTTTAACTCCAACGTTCGTGTGTCGATCAGGCTCGAAATCCTTTGGGCATTGGGAACCCATTTAAGCATTCCGAAGAAGATGAAAACAAACCCGCCAAGGAATCCCACGAACTTTTCGAGGAAAGCCTCCGCTACCGTATCGCCGATGACGACGTATAGGTTGAGCCCGGATTGCCCAGATGGATTACTAAATTGATGACCTGTTTGGGTGATTCTGCTATAAGAATCAATGCTATACACACATCATAACAGACAGGTCTCA
>NZAZ01000061.1 GCA_002686255.1 Rhodospirillaceae bacterium | reverse complement strand
TCCCCGCCTCTTGTTTAAGTCCCTGTCGCGGCTTGCGCCGTTCCCCGCCTCTTGTTAAGAAGCGTGTTCGACGCCCTTGTTGTCGAGAAGCTCCTTCAGCTCGCCCGACTCGTACATCTCGCGCACGATATCGCAGCCGCCGATGAATTCGCCCTTGACGTAAAGCTGCGGGATCGTCGGCCACGACGAAAATTCCTTGATGCCCTGGCGCAGTTCCTCGTCGGCGAGCACGTCGATGCCCTTGAACTTGACCTCCATCTGGGTCAGGGCCTGGGCCACGGCGGCGGAAAAACCGCACTGCGGCATCATCGGGCTGCCCTTCATGAACAGGACGACGGAATTTTCGTCGATTTCGCTCTGGATGCGGTCGATAACCGGGTTGTCGCTCATGTTTTTGTCCACTCCTTAGTCTGTTGCGGCCCGGGCGCCGCCGGGGGCGCTGGTCCGCAGCGCCAGCGCGTGCAGTTCGTTGCCCATCCGGCCCTGGAGCGCCTGGTAAACCAGTTGATGCTGCTGGACGCGGGTCTTGCCGGCGAAGGCCGAGGAAACCACCGTCGCCGCGTAATGGTCGCCGTCGCCGCGCAGGTCATCGATGGTGACCTCGGCGTCGGGCAGGCTTTCCTTGATCAGGCGTTCGATATCCGCCGCGTCCATTGCCATGCGGCAATTCCTTATACCGTTATCTTTCCGATTGCCTGGGATATGGCCTGTTAATCGCCACCCGTCAACCCTTTGCGGTTTAGGGATTTGCGAGTACTCACTTTCCCCCGATGACAGGGCGGGGAAGGCCGTCGGTTCCCGAACGGTCCGTTATTTTTTTTCTTCGCTTGCGTCGTCCTCCTTCGCCAGCGTCCTCAGCAGCGCCCACGGAAAGACCACGGCGACGAGCAAACCGGCAAGGAGGCCGAGGAAGGTGTAATAGACGCCCATGTGAGGTTCAGGGGGCGAGGTTTACGAGGCGAGGTTCAGGAGGAGACCTCCCATTCCCGACAGGAAGACAACCACGGCGATAATTCCGGCCACGTAGCCGACGTATTTGAGTTCAAAGTCGTTTTCGTGATCAGACATTATTCTGTCCCGTTCATTTTCGGTTGCTTGCGGCCGCCACTATAAACAAACCGCGCCGGAATCGAAAACACCTCCTGCCGGCGCCGGCGTCAATCCACCTTTGCGGCGACGGCCTCGATTTCGATCTTCAGTTCCGGACGGGCCAGCCCGTTGACGACAAGCAGCGTCGCTCCCGGCTTGTGATCGCCCATGACCCGGTCGCGCACTTCGGCGAAGGGGTCTATGTCGGCCCGGTCGGTCACATAAACGTCGAAGCGGACGATGTCATTGAAGGTCATGTCGGCGGCCTTAAGAACCGCCTTCAGCCTTTCGAAGATAACCTCCACCTGTTCCGCCGTCGCTTCGGGGGTAGAGCCGTCGGGTTTGGTGCCGACCTGGCCGTTGGTGAACAGCAGGCGGGCCCCCGCCGGCACCTGGACCCCATGGGCGACGTTGCTTCGATGATGATGGAGTTGGTCAAGGACATGGACTTTCAGCATTTCATGGCTCCTTCATTGGTGGCCGTTTTTTGAGTGCTGGGTTACAGGCCGGCAACGGCCGGGAAGGTCATTTACTTGGCTGCGATGACCATGATCTCGACCAGGATGTCGGGCGCGCCGAGAGCCGCCCCAACACAAGCCGGCGCTAGCCGCTCAAGGCCCAGCCATGTATTCCGGCAGCCAGCCTTCGTGGGTTTGACGCAACGCATCGAGCGCCGTTTCCGCCTCGCCGCCGATCAACGACAATCCCTCGCCGCCGGTGATGCCGATCTGCATGGCCGCAACCCCGGCCGCGTCGGCGGCGGCCAGCAACTCCTTGGCATCGGTGGTGGTGACGATGTAGCGCCCCTGGTCCTCGCCGAACAGCCAGGCGTGGGCCGGCGGGTTGTCCCCTTGGCCGCCCTCCGGCACTTGTATCGTCGCGCCGACATTACCGGCCAGCGCCATTTCGGCCGCCGCCACCAGGATGCCGCCGTCGGAAACGTCGTGACACGCCGTGACCTTGCCCCCCGTAATCAGGCCGCGGACTAAATCGCCGTTGCGTTTCTCGGCCGCCAAATCCACGGGTGGCGGCGGGCCGTCCTCGCGGCCTTCGATCTCGCGCAGATAGAGCGATTGGCCGAAGTGTCCCCGCGTTTCGCCGACGAGCACGATGGCCTCGGTTTCGGCCTTGAAGGCCAATGTCGCGGCGTTTTCATATTTTTCGATCAGCCCGACGCCGCCGATGGCCGGTGTCGGCAGCACGGCTTGGCCCCCGGTTTCGTTGTAGAAGCTGACGTTTCCCGACACCACCGGGAATTTCAGCACCGCGCAGGCGTCGCGCATGCCTTCGATGCAGCCGACGAACTGGCCCATGATGTCGGGCTTTTCCGGGTTGCCGAAGTTGAGGCAGTCGGTGATCGCCAGCGGCTTGGCGCCGGTCGCCGTCAGGTTGCGCCACGCCTCGGCGACGGCCTGCTTGCCGCCGCAGGCGGGGTCGGCGAGGCAATAACGCGGCGTGCAGTCGGTGGCGATGGCGAGCGCCTTGTCCGTGCCGTGGACGCGGATCACGGCGGCGTCGCCGCCGGGGCGGCCGCCTTCAAGCGTGTCGGCCATGACCATGTGGTCGTACTGTTCCCAGATCCAGCGCTTGGCGGCTAGGTCCGGGCATCCCAACAGCTTCTCCAGCGCCGCCATCGGGTCATTGGGGATCGGGACATCATCGGCGGAAACGGGCTCAGACTTCGGCGAACGCGTGAACGGGCGTTGCTTTTCGTCGTATTCCGGCGACGCCAGCGCCAGCGGGTCGATGGGCAAATCGGCCACGACTTCCCCTTTGTGGCGCAGCACCATGTGCCCGGTGTCGGTCAACTGGCCGATGACGGCGAAGTCGAGCTCCCATTTCTCAAAGATGGCGCGGGCCTCGTCCTCGGAGCCGGGCTTCAGCACCATCAGCATCCTTTCCTGGGATTCCGACAGCATCATCTCGTAGGCGCTCATGTTCTCTTCGCGCTGCGGCACGTGATCGAGGTCGAGCTCGACGCCCATGCCGCCCTTGGACGCCATTTCAAAAGATGAAGACGTCAACCCCGCGCCACCCATGTCCTGGATGGCGACGATGGCGTCGGTGGCCATCAGTTCCAGGCACGCCTCGATCAGCAGCTTCTCGGTGAACGGGTCGCCGACCTGTACGGTCGGGCGCTTTTCCTCCTCGTCGGCGTGGAACTCGGTCGACGCCATGGTGACGCCGTGGATGCCGTCGCGCCCGGTCTTCGAGCCGACGTAGACGATCGGGTTGCCGGCGCCGGTGGCCGCCGAATAAAAGATGTTGTCGGCGTCCGCCAGCCCCACGGTCATGGCGTTGACCAGGATGTTGCCGTCATAGGCGCCGTGGAAGGTGCATTCGCCGCCCACCGTCGGCACGCCGACGCAGTTGCCGTAATCGCCGATGCCGGCGACGACGCCCGACACCAGGTGCCGGGTCTTGGGGTGGCCGGGGCGCCCGAAGCGCAGCGAATTCATGTTGGCGACGGGGCGCGCGCCCATGGTGAAGACGTCGCGGAGGATGCCGCCGACGCCGGTCGCCGCGCCCTGGTAGGGCTCGATGAAGCTCGGGTGGTTGTGGCTTTCCATCTTGAAGACGACGGCCTGATTGTCGCCGATATCGATGATGCCGGCGTTCTCGCCCGGCCCCTGGATCACCCACGGGGCGGTGGTCGGCAGGGTCTTCAGCCATTTTTTGGAGGACTTGTACGAGCAATGCTCGGACCACATGACCGAGAAGATGCCGAGCTCGGTGATGTTGGGCTCGCGGCCCATGATGTCGAGCACCTTGGCGTATTCGGCCTCGCTGAGGCCGTGTTGCTCGACGATTTCAGGGGTGATGGCGGGGGTGTCGGGGGAAGCGTCGCTCATGGGGTTCTTTTAGCAGATGGGCGACGGGTGGCAATATCGGAAGCGAAGCCGCCCCCCCCGCCGCCATGCCCCTTACCGGAAAGGCCGTTTCGCAGTATAAAGAGTCGCGGGAAAGAACCGGAGCGGGCGGGCCGACGATGATGCGTTTCAAGATTTGCGCCGCGGTGCTGAGCGTCCTGCTGATGCCGGTGGCGCCGGTCCTGGCGTCGGACCACATGGATTTCCACCGCCAGCAATGCAACAGCACCACGGCGGCGCTCGCCGCCCAGGTCCGCGGCTGTTCGAAAATCGCCGGTTCCGACCGCTTCGAGGCCGCCGCCAAGGGCATCGCGTACTACAATATGGGCGTCGCCTACGGAGGGAACGAACAGCTTAAAAAGGCGGTCGAGAGTTACACCAAGGCCCTCAAGCTCAATCCCGGGGACGCCGAAGCCGCCTTCAACCGCGACCTCGCCCTGCGGGCCCTGAAGGAGCCGGGGAAGAAACCCGGCGGCCAGCCCAACGGCAAGAAGGAAATAGCCAGAACGGACCTGCCCGAGGACATGCGGCGGACCACGTCGTCCCAGAAGGCAGCGCAAAAAAAGCAGGCCCAGAAGGCGCAGGAAAAACGCACTATCAAGAAGCAAACCAAGGCGAAACGCACCAGGGCCGAGCGCAAGAAGGTCGAATGAACCGGCGGCCCCCCGGGGGACTAATCGGGGACTAATCGGGGACTAATCCCGGGCGGGCTAGTCGGCCCTGGGTTTTTCCAAGGCTCGGCGGGCGGCCCGCGACGGCGGCAGGAAAACCCCGCCGTGGCGGCGCAACGTTTCATAGGTTTCCCGGCAGCCCGGGAAAGGCTCCGGCGCTTCGCCGTTGCTGCTGTCGGGATTTTCGACGCGCTGGGCCCTGGCCGCCAACAGGACGCCTTCGTCCAGGCCGGTCGCCTGCGAAAGGCCCTTGGCCCAGGCCGTTTCCCCCGCCTCGGCCAGTTCCCGATAGTCGATCGCGCAGCCTCCGTAAATGCTGGCCAGGGCCAGGCCGTTCAGCAAAACCGTGTCGTATCTTTCCGCATGGGCGTTCGGCGGTTGCGGATGCAGATGGCCTAGGCTGCGCAGGACGTCGCCGAAACGCCGGTAGCTGACGATCACGGTCGGGGCATAGCCAAGCCGCGCCGCCTAATGTACCAAGGGATCGATTTCGCCTTTGAAGTACCGGGCCCGGGGCAGCAAGTCCTTTAGCCCGGCCTTGGCCCGGTGCCGGGCCGCCGTCCACCGCAGCCGCGGCCAAAGGCCATAAGGGCGGCGGAACCCGATTTCGTTCATGCGCTCGAAATGGCGGACGACCGGGTCCAGGGACGGGTGCTCGAAGGCGCCGCCGGCCGGGTCCCACCCGCCTTGGTGCGAAACCCCGAAATCGGCCCCGGCGTCGTCCAGGATCGAAGCCAGCAGGCTGGAACCCGTGCGGCCGACGGTGACGATGAAGAAACGCCGATTATCGTTTTCCTGCTTGGGCATAATCTCAGCCTATCAGCCCCTCCCTCAACTCCAAGGCCCTTTCGGCCCGCTGTGGCCGCTTTTGGGAATGCGCGAGCGCCGGGAAACGCCGGGCCTGAGCGTGAAGCGTTGCAGGCCGCGGTCGAACAGGGCGACGTTTTTCCGTTTCATCGGCACGATCAGCGCCACCCCGGCGAAGAAGCCGCCGATGTGCGCCCACCAGGCGACGCCGCCGCCGGCGCCGCCGGCCGCCATGGCGGCGGAGAAGAACTGAAACCCGATCCAGAACCCCAACACCACATAGGCCGGCAGCCAGACCAGAAAATAGGAAATCAGCACCTTGATCCGGGCCTTGGGATGCAGCATCAGGTACGCCCCGATGACCCCCGAAATGGCGCCCGAGGCGCCGATCATCGGGATCCTGGACCCCGGTTCCGTCATCGCATGGGCGAGCGCCGCGGCGATGCCGCAGACAAGATAAAAGGCGACGAACCGCTTGTGGCCCATGGCGTCCTCGACGTTGTCGCCGAGCACCCACAGGAACAGCATGTTGCCGGCCAGGTGCATGAAGCCGCCGTGCAGGAACATCGACGTCACCAGGGTCAGCACCGCCGGCGCCCGCGCCATCGCCACGGGCAGCTCCGTTTGCCCGAACAGCACCGCCGGGATGGCGCCGAAGCCGTAGATGAAGACCTGATCTTCCCTGGCACCGAGGGTGAACTGGAACAAAAACACCGCCACGCTGGCGGCGATGAAGGCGACGGTGACGTACTGGAAGCGGATGTTCTTTAACGGATTGTCGTCGTGAAGGGGCAGCAGCATCAGCCGAGCGCTTTGACCAGATGATCGAACATGGCCCGCCCGTCGTTGCCGCCCAGGGCCGGGTCGGACAGCCGTTCCGGGTGCGGCATCATGCCGAGGACGGTGCGGGTTTGGCCCAGGATTCCGGCGATGTCGCGGGCCGAGCCGTTGGGGTTGGCGCCGTTTGCCGGGCCGCCGTCTTCGCCGCAATAGCTGAACGCGACCAGGCCGTCGCCTTCGAGGCGATCGAGCGTCTCGTCGTCGGCGTAGTAGTTGCCGTCGTGATGGGCGATGGGGAGGCGGATCACCTGGCCCTTTTCGTAGCCGCCGGTAAACACCGACTGCGCCTCCTCGACCGACAGGTGCACGTCACGGCAGACGAATTTCAGCCCCGCGTTGCGCATCAGCGCCCCGGGCAGAAGCCCGCATTCGGTCAGCACCTGAAAGCCGTTGCAGATGCCCAGCACCGGCACCCCTTTTTTGGCCTTCGCCACCACGTCCCGCATCACCGGCGATTGCGCCGCCATGGCGCCGGAACGCAGGTAATCGCCGTAGGAAAAGCCGCCCGGGACGACGATCAGGTCGGTCTTGGGGATTTCCGCCTCGCCGTGCCAGACCATGTCCGGCGCGCGGCGTAAGGATTGGCCGAGCGCCACCTGCACGTCGCGGTCGCAGTTGGAGCCGGGAAAGACGATGACGGCGGCTTTCATGGGTGAAATCTGTAGACTTTCAGAATAATAAGCAATCTATTGAAGCCACTCTAATAACCACATCAAGAAGAAGAGGATGCAGTTTTTACAGACGATTCAATAGTTATCTTATTAAGGTGGTAACCGTTCTTTTTAATGTCTTCTATAGCTTCCCGTTCGGAAAATCCGATACGAGGTTGTCCGGTTTCCTCGAACTTTTTTAAGAAAGCCCAACTACCACCATCAGGACAATCAGGCAAAACCGCATCTTCTTTATCTGTTACAACAAACAAAGAGTGTTCTTTCGACGATCTAAAAACATGAAACATCATAGCGGTTTTTATCTGTTCTCTCTTCTTCTCGCTGGGACGAACTTCCGCTGCTCCTACCCAGTCCTCTTTCTGAGTCGGTCCATCAAATTCGTTTGTTGAACGCTTGTCGCTCATTTAGTCAACTCAATATGATTCAAACCAAAACCGTTCGTAGTATAGCATAGTTTCTTCAGAATTCGCCGGGCGGACGCTAATGATGCGTCGTTTGTTATGACGTTCGGTATATACACAAAACACCACTTGGTAACCAATAAGACCAATTGCTCGCCAACGGTCTTCGTCTGGTGGGCTGTTTGGGTCGTAGTCTAAAATGTATGGTTTCTCGAAAAGTTCCTGGGTGTCCAGGAAGTCGATCCCATGTTTTTTGAGATTTGTTTCTCTTTTGGCTTCGTCCCATTCAAATTCAAAATCAGTCATCGTGGATTATTTTAAGAGCCATGGGACCAAAAAAGAATAGACGTAACAACTACTCTCCGATCTCCACCCGGTAATCCTCGATCACCGTATTGGCGAGAAGCTTCCTGCACATTTCCTCGACCTCGGCCGCGGCCTTTTCGGGGTCGGTCTGGCTGAGCTCGAATTCGATGACCTTACCCTGGCGGACGCCGGAAACGCCGCCGAAGCCGAGCGCCGCGAGGGCGTTTTCGACCGCCTTGCCCTGCGGGTCGAGGACGCCTTGCTTGAGGGTGACGTGGACTTTGGCCTTCATTTTTATTTGTCCCTCAGCCGCCGGGCGGATGCTCCGCATCCTTGGCTTTCCTCGCATAGGCTCGGGCGCGCGGTCGCGCTTGCCAAGGGCCTTTCCGGCCCTTGGCATATTCGCCCCTCAGCCGCCGGGCGGATGTTCATTGCATGGCCTCGGGCCCCGGCAGGTCGCGGGGGCCGCTTTCGGGCAGGATGCCGAGCCGGCGGGCGACTTCCTGGTACGCCTCCTCGACATTGCCGAGGCCTTGGCGGAAACGGTCCTTGTCCATCTTCTCGTTGGTCTTGATGTCCCACAGGCGGCAGTTGTCGGGGCTGATTTCGTCGGCGAGCACGATCCGCATGTGCTCATCCTCCCACAGGCGGCCGAATTCGAGCCTAACGTCGACCAGCCGGAGCCCGATGCCGAGGAACAGGCCGGACAGGAAATCGTTGACGCGGAGCGCCATCGGCACGATGTTGTCCAGGTCCTGGGGGCTCGCCCAGCCGAAGGCGGTGATGTGTTCCTCGGTGACCAGCGGCTTGTCGGCGTCCGGCGACTTGTAATAGTACTCGATGATGGAACGCGGCAGCGGCGTCCCCTCGGCCATGTGGAAGCGCTTGGCGAGCGACCCGGCGGTGATGTTGCGGACCACCACCTGGATGGGGATGATTTCGACTTCGCGCACCAGTTGTTCGCGCATGTTGAGCCGGCGCATGAAATGGGTCGGCACGCCGATCTCGTTCAGCTTCGACATCAGGTGCTCCGAGATTCGATTGTTGAGCACACCCTTGCCGGTGATGACGCCGCTTCTGTCCAGGAAGGCGGCGTCGTCCTTGAAATGCTGAACCAGGGTGCCGGGCTCGGGCCCTTCGTAAAGAACCTTGGCCGTGCCTTCGTAAACCTGTCTGCGTCTGGCCATGATTTTTTTATCCGTTCAGGGACCCCTGAACGGGGGCGCCTGGGATTTCGGGGGGAGAAAAACTCATATAGCAGGTGATCGGGGGCAAAACAACGCCGCCAGCCTATAGATCCACCGCCCCGTAAGGCGTCTCGTCGGGGGGGCCGGGGGCGAACAGCCACACCGGTTTGATCGCGCCAGGACCGTTCGTGCGGGCCGGGCCGGGCAGCGCCAGCAGCGACGACGACACGGTGCCGAAACCGGTTTTGGCGGCCAACGTCATCGCGCCCTCCGGACCGCTTTCCGGCCCGGTTTCCTTTTCCCCGGTCCTTTCCTTGCCGCGGCTGCCCATCAGCGCCTGCCAATGGTACCATTCCCCGGTTTCCGGGTCGGGCGCCGGGGCGGCCTCGAAAAGGGGAAGAAAATGGCGGATGCGCGCCGACGTGGTGTCGTTCAGGTCGTGCGCGGTGAGCATCGACAGGCCCTCAGGCACGGGCGCCATGCGGACGGCCTCGCCGCCGCCCTTCGAGCACAGCCAGAAGGCCTCGCGGGCGTCGGTGATGACAAGGTTGAACGAACGGTAGCTTTGGGGATCAATCGCCGCCATGGCCTCGGCGGCGATGGCGGCCTCGGCATGGTCGAGGGCGTCTAGCGGCAGCTCGCCGCGGCTCCGCAATTCCGGGTCCGGGCCCAGCGATTCCGGCCGGTTGAGCACGCCCGAGATGACGCCCCAGTCGTTGAGCCCCAGCCACGTGCCGCCGGCGAGTTCGTCCCGCCCGGCGGTGACCTCGGCCCGCTCAGACCAGTGGCGGCCCGGCGCCCGCCACGGCCGGTCGGCCATCTCGTCGCGGTTGGCGGCCAGGATCAGCGGCCAATCGTAGCCGGGGCGGCGCAGGATGACGACGGTGCACATGGTCGTTTCTTAGGTCTTTTGGGCCATTAAAGCCAGCCGGTGAAAAACGCCCCGCTCCGGTTGCCCCCGGGTTGCTATGGGCGGCAAACGCCTATACATATCTCTTGCACGGTTGAGAAAAGGGACCCCCATTATGGCCGACACTTTCATGAAGCGCGAGAAGGGCGAGGAGCTTCGCTTCGAGATCAAGCAGGAGATCCAGTTTAAGGCCGTATCGCGCCGCAACAGGCTGCTGGGCGAGTGGCTGGCGCGCAAGTTCGGCATGACGTCAGACGAAACCGAGGCCTACGTCAAGGAGGTGGTGATCTCCGACCTGGACGAACCGGGGATCGACGACGTGGTGCGGAAGGTGATGAAGGACATCGAGAACCACGGCGCCGGTATCTCCGAAGACGAGGTCCGGGCCGAGATGGAGCGCCTTTTCACCGTCGCCCTCGAGCAGGTGAAAGAGGGCTTCAAGTCCGACACCGTTTAAACGGAAATCAACCGAAGACGCGTTTGAATCCGCCCTAGGCCCTGTTGACCGTTAGGTTACGGGCCTGGCGGGAGCGGCTTTGGCCCGGGCATCGGGCTCAAACCGTTTCCACGAAGCTCGCCATGACCTTTTTGCCGCCGGCTTTGTCGAAGGCGATTTCCAGCTTGCCGCCGTCGACGGAAACGATCCGGCCATAGCCGAATTTCCGGTGGAAGACGCGATCGCCTATGTGAAACGCCGCCTCGTCGCCGTCAACGAACTTGGCCTCGAACCGGGCTTCGTCGATGGTTTCGCCCCGTTTGCGGCGTTTGCCTCGTTTGCGGGGTCCGTAACCGGCGCCGCCGAAAACCGCCACGCCTTCGCCGAGCCCGCCCCGTGACCCCTGCCGGCCGGCGCCGTAAAGGCCGGCCGCTGAGCGGACGTCGATGTGGTCTTCGGGCAGTTCGCCGATGAAACGCGACGGTAACGAACTCTGCCACTTGCCGTGGATGCGGCGGTTGGCGGCGAACGACACGATGGCTTTGCGGCGCGCCCGGGTCAGGCCGACATAGGCCAGACGGCGTTCCTCTTCCAGCCCGCCGCCGCTGTCGTCCAGGGTCCGGGGATGGGGAAACAGCCCTTCCTCCCACCCGGCCAGGAACACGGTATCGAATTCCAGGCCCTTGGCGCCGTGAAGGGTCATCAGGTTGACCTTGTCCTCGACGGCGGGATCGTCGTTTTCCATGACCAGGCTGACGTGTTCCAGGAACCCGGCCAGGTCCTCGAAATCCTCGAGGGCAAAGATCATTTCCTTGAGGTTGTCGAGCCGTCCCGGCGCCTCCAATGCCTTCGACGCGCGCCACATGGCGATGATGCCGGATTGGTCCAGGATCATGGCCACCAGGTCGGGGTGGGGCATGGTCTCCACCTGCCCGCGCCAGCCGGTGAAATCGTCCAATAGACCGGCCAGGGTCTGGCGCGCCTTGGGCCTGATTTCGTCCGTCTCGATCAGCCGCGAAGCCGCCGCCGTCAGCGATATCCCCTCGGCCCGGCCGAGCTTATGGAGGGTTTGCAGGGTCGCCGGGCCGAGTCCCCGTTTCGGCAGGTTGACGATGCGTTCGAAGGCCAGGTCGTCGTCGGGCTGGGCGACGACGCGCAAATAGGCGATGGCGTCGCGGATTTCCTGGCGCTCGTAAAATCTCGGGCCGCCGATGACCCGGTAGGGAACGCCGAGCGTAATCAGCCGCTCCTCGAACTCGCGGGTCTGGAATCCGGCCCGGACCAGGACCGCGATCCCGTTCAAGGGTTGTTTCCTGGCCTGCAGGGCCTCGATTTCGTCGCCGGTGACGCGGGCTTCCTCCTCGCCGTCCCAAACGCCCACCACCCGCACCTTTTCGCCGCCGCCCAACTCCGTCCACAGGGTCTTGCCTAGGCGGCCTTCGTTGTGGTCGATCAACGCGGACGCGGCGGCCAGGATATGCGGCGTCGAGCGGTAGTTGCGTTCCAGCCGCACCACCTTGGCGCCGGGGAAGTCCTTCTCGAAGCGGAGGATGTTTTCGACCTCGGCGCCGCGCCACGAATAGATGGATTGATCGTCGTCGCCGACGCAGCAGATGTTCTTATGCGCCTGGGCCAGCAGCCGCAGCCACAGGTATTGGGCGACGTTGGTGTCCTGGTATTCGTCGACCAGCAGATAACGGAACTGGTCCTGGTATTTCTTCAGAATCTCGGGCTGGTCCTGGAAAACGATCAGGCAATGCAGCAGGAGGTCGCCGAAGTCGGCGGCGTTGAGACGCTTTAGCCTTTCCTGGTATTCGCCGTAAAGGGTGATCGCGGCGCCGCCGGCGACGACGCTGGCTTCGTCTTCCGGGACCTTGCCGGGGGTCAGGCCCCGGTCCTTCCAGCGCTGGATGATGCCGGACAGCACCCGGGGCGGCCATTTCTTTTCGTCGATGTCATAGGTTTCCAGAAGCTGCTTGACCAGCCGCACCTGATCGTCGGCGTCGAGGATGGTGAAGTTGGATTTCAGCCCGCAGGCTTCGGCGTGGGAACGCAGGATGCGCGCGCCGAGGGCGTGAAAGGTGCCGACCCACCAGCCCTCGACCGGCCGGCCGAGAAGCGCCGCCACCCGTTCCTTCATTTCCCGGGCCGCCTTGTTGGTGAAGGTCACGGCCAGCACTTCCAAGGGGTTGGCCCGGCCCTGAACCAATACGTGGGCGAGGCGCGTCGTCAGCACCCGCGTCTTGCCGGTGCCGGCCCCGGCCAGCACCAGCACCGGACCATCGAGGGCCTCGACCGCCTGCAATTGCGTTTCGTTGAGGTCCTTCAGGTGCCAAGCCCCCCCTTCGCCGGCGGCGGCAGAAGGCGCCGGTTCCCGGGGGTCGGTCAGTTCGGGGAGATCGGACATGGGTTCTATATAGCACGGGGGCGACGGCTTTTTAGGAACTGTTTGGCCGGATTTCCGGCCGTTGGTATTAATTGCCGCGTTCCTCGTGCCGGCTTTCCATCGGCCTCTGTCTAGGGCTTAAAATAATTCCGCCGATCAATGTGGCCGTCATACGCGGCCCGGTCGATTGGAACCCAATCGGTTTTGTTGATGCCCCGGCGGTTGCCGGATGTCGGGCTGGTGGGGAAGGCGGACGCCATCTTTATCCAGCGCGATTGTTCGATGGAGATTTTTCGCACTTCATCGGCAACCTCGGATAAATCCTGGTCCTGGCTGAACACCAGCGCCACGTCATAGGCTTGGGAGTGCGCCAGGCTGATGATGTCGAGCGCGATCCGCACGTCAATTCCCTTTTCCTCTCCCACAAGCAAGGTGTGTTTCGTACCGTCCGGGAGCATGAAGGCCTTGTTTCGGTATCGTAGGGAGCGGGTGTAGATATAAACCCCCTGACGCCCCATTTTAGCGGTTTTTGCCCTCCAGAAATCGTGCCATTTTTGGTTATCAGCGGGATCGGGAACGCCGGTATAAAATCTGGTCTGGATAAGGTTCCATCCCTTGTCGGCGCACACTTGCCCCGTCAAAGACGAAATATCGAAGTTCGGGAAACTGTAACCGAAAGCCTCTCTTGCGGCGTGGTAGAGGTTTTGCCCGTCTACAAAGGCGACAACATCCTTGCGATCCGGTTCAGTTGGCATAACTCGCACCCCTGAAAAGCAAAACCCCGCCGGAGGCCTTGCGGCGTGTCCGACGGGGGGCAATTGAAGGTAAATACCTACTCCCCCCGGCCCGTAATTTCAAGCATGAAATACGAAAATGCTTTTCCGTCAATTAGTTAATCATCATTACCCTGCCATTTTGAGCCGCATCCTCGGCCCCGAAAACGGGGTTTTTTATCAGAACTAACACATGCCTGAATTTACGGAAATGTTCGCGGAGGCCCAACGGTTGGACTCAATTGCCGCGTTCCTCGTGCCGGCTTTCCAGCAGCGCCTTGTTATAGGCGGCCATGATCTCGGCTTCGGTGACGCACCCCTTGAAAACCATGGATTCGGTGTTCTCGACGACGGCGATGCGGTCCTCGCCGGTCTCCGCCAGCAACGACAGCGCCGCTTCCAGGTCGTCGTCCTGGGACAGCACGAAGGGCTGTGTCTGGGCGCAGTCGCCGGCCCGGATCAAATCGTCGATGGCGGCATCGAAGGCCAGTTCGCTGAGGTCGGCCAAGGTAATGGTGCCGTAAAGCTCGCCCGAATCGCGGACGACGAAAAGCTCCCCGGTCTTGGAGCTTTGCAGCATTTTCCTCAAATCCGGCAGGCCGACGTCCAGGGTCACCAGTTCGGAATCACGGTTGAGCAAGCCGCCGACCTTGATGGCATGCATGATCTCGGTCTCGAAACCGCCCTTGAGGTCGATGCCCCGTTGCCGCAATTGGACGGCGAAGAAGGACCGGCCGTAGAACTGTTGGGTGATCTCCGACGCGATCACCACCGCCACCATGACGGCCAGGGTCAGGGCGTAATCGCCGGTCATTTCGAAAACGATCAGCGTCGTCGAAATGGGCGCCCCCAAAACCGCCGCCGCCATGGCCCCCATGCCGACGACGGTGTAGGCGGCAGGACCGGACGAATAGTCGGGGTATACCGCCGTGGCGATGATCCCATAAGCGCCGCCGATGAGCGCCCCGATCACCAGAGACGGCGAAAATACGCCGCCGCCGAAGCCGCCGCCGATGCTGAGCGCGGTGGCCAGGATCTTGGCCAGCGCCAGGACAACCAGCAGCGCCAAAGGCAACGTCACCAGAAGCGCCTGTTCGGTGACCCCGTAGCCGACGCCCATGACCTGCGGGAACACAAGCCCGATCAGCCCCACCATCAGGCCCGCGCCGGCCGGCTTGAGCCACACCGGCAGCGGCGTTTCCTCGGCGAAGCGCCGGGCCAGCTCGATCGCCTTCATGAACCCGATGGCGGTGATGCCGGCGGCGACGCCCAGACCGGCGAAAGCGGGAAATTCCCAAAACGACGCCAGATAGGTGTCGGCAAGCGAAAACGCCGGGAAATCCCCGAACCAGGCCTGGGATATGGCGGTCCCGGCGACCGACGCGATAACGATGGGGGCGAAGGCCTTGAGCGCGTAATGGCCGATCACCACTTCGCTGGCGAAAAGGGCGCCGGCGATGGGCGCGTTGAACGACGCCGCCACCGCCGCCGCCACGCCGCAGCCGAGAAGCGTGCGGGTCAAGGACCGGGTCAGGCGCAGCCGCCGCCCGATCCAGCTCGACAGGCTGGCGCCCAGGTGCACCGCCGGGCCTTCGCGGCCGACCGACGCCCCGGTGCCGATGGAAACGGCGCTGACCACCGCCGCCGTCAAGCCGACCCGGGACGACATCCAGCCGCCCTTGAGCGCGCTCGCCTCGATCACGTCGGCGACGCCCTGGGTGCGGCTGTCGGGCATCAGGGTGCGGACAAGCACCCCGACGACCAACCCCCCGGCCACGGGGGCAAGCAGGATCTGCCACCAGGCGACGGCGTCGGTGTTGGAGAACAGCCGTTCCGAATCCGATCCGTACAGCGCCAGTTGAATGAAAGAGATGGCCTCGCGGAAACCGATCACGGCGGCGCCGGCGGCGGTGCCGGCGACGATCGCCAGGATCGCCAGGATCAGGTGATCGTTCCTGATCAGGCGCCGCAGCCTGGAAAGGATGCGGATATATGTGAAACGGCTTACTGGCATGGCGCACCGGCCGGAAAGGATAGGGACTAAAAGTGAATAATTTATTTCTTTGGTCTATCCCAGGAACGCCCTGAGGCCGACGTAAATGCCGCTGGCCAGGATCGCCGACAACGGAACGGTGATCAGCCAGGCGGCGACGATGGTCCACAGGTATTTCCGGCGCACCAGCTTGCGGCGGCGTGATTTTTCCTCCGACGGCAACAGGTCCCATTTCGACGGCGGCCGGTCCGTTTTCTTGGCACCGCCATTGATGTGGCCGCGGCGGGACGTATGATATTCGCGGAGGAACCCGACCCCGAACACGGCGCCGACGGCGATGTGGGTGGAACTGACCGGCAGGCCCATGGCGGACGCGATGATGACCGTGATCGCCGCCGACAACGCCACGCAAAACGCCCGCATGGGGTTCATGCGGGTGATCTTGTTGCCGACGGTGCGGATCAGCTTCGGCCCGAACAACATCAGCCCCATGGTGATCCCGGCGGCGCCGACGAACAGCACCCAGGTCGGGATTTCAACCTTGGCCGCGGCTACGGCGCCGGTGGACACGCTGTTGGCGATGGCGGCCAGCGGCCCGACGGCGTTGGCGACGTCGTTGGCGCCGTGGGCGAAGGACAACAGCGCCGCGGCGCAGATCAGCGGCAGGTGGAAAAGGCCGCGGATGGCCTTTTTGGTGTTTTCCATGCCCGAGGCGCGCCTGGCGATCAGCGGATTGACCACGGCGTAGGTGGCGGCCAGGAACCCAAATCCAATGAGCGCGACCATCCACGGTTCCGGCTTCCATACCTTTTTCAACCCCTTGACCGACAGGTAGGCGGCGAAAACGCCGGCCATCAGGGCGATCAGGATCGGCACCCAGCGCTTGGCGGCGGCGATGGTGTCTTGTTGGTAAAGGACATTTTTTTTGATGAAGGCCAGGAAAATGGCGGCGACGATCCCGCCCAACACCGGCGATATGACCCAGCTTCCGGCGATCTTGGCCATTACCGCCCAGTTGACGATGGAGATCCCGGCCGCCGCGATCCCGGCGCCCATGACGCCGCCGACGATGGAATGGGTGGTCGATACCGGGGCCCCGAAATAAGTGGCGAGGTTGATCCAAAGGGCGGCCGCCAACAAGGCCGACATCATCGCCCACAGGAAAATGTCGGAATTGGCGACCTGGGCCGGGTCGATGATGCCCTTGGAGATCGTCTGCACCACGTCGCCGCCGGCAATGACGGCGCCGGCGGTCTCGAAAATGCCGGCGATGATCAACGCGCCGACCATGGTCAGCGACTTGGCCCCGAACGCCGGGCCGACGTTGTTGGCGACGTCGTTGGCGCCGATGTTCAGCGCCATGTAGCCGCCGATGACCCCGGCGGCGACGATAAAGGCCTGGTTCTCGACGCCTGCGGTGATGGTGTGGGTGGCGAGCCAGACGATGGCCAGGAAAATGGCGGCGATGCCGATCCCGATCACCGGGCGCGCCGACAGATGATGGATCGTCCGTTCGAGCTTGAAGAATTTACTGAGGTCTTTGGTGGTGGTTTCTTTGTAGGCGGGCGCTGTTTCGCTCATGCTCTATGTGATCCCGAAAGGTTGGAGGGATTTAGAAAAGCAGACAGGCCGGCGGCGGGCCGTCATCAGGGATGAGATGGAGTGAGTGCCGGTTCGGGGATAAGAACGATGCGTTCATTTGGAAATTGAATCCCGGAACCATGAGCATGTTGCGCGGGAAGTACCCCAGATCGGTAACGGTGCCAAGTACTTTTTTGACCTCCTCAGGGAACCACGGAACCCTTGGTCTTGAGGCCGATGGCCCGGCCCGCCTGAGGGGGGCGGGGCAGGGCGGATTGAGCTTTGGTTAGGGCCTCGATTCGGCGGACGGCTTGCTGCGGAAAGGTTGCCGAACGCCGGGCCGCCAAATCCACGTGCACGAACATCAGCTCGTTGGTCGCCGCCAATACGTCGTTTTCCGTCCTCAGCATGTGGTGGAAGACGTGCAGCCGCTTGTCGTCATGGCCCAGAATTAGTGAAGTGACGCGAAGCCCGTCGCCGGCGCGGACTTCGTATTCATAGGTGACATGGGATTCGACCACGAATAGCGTTTGGCCGGTCTGTTCGCGGTAATCCTTGCCAAGGCCGATGTGGTCGAGCAGCTTGTCGGTCCCGTGGTCGAACACCATGACGTAATAGGCGACGTTCATGTGGCCGTTGTAATCGACCCATTCGGGAAGCGCGGTTTCCTGGTGCGGTTCCAGGGGGACGGCGGTATAGGGGGTCATGGCGGCCTCCGGTTCGGGCGCCGGCGCTTGCCGAGAACCGGCGGGACCGCCAATATGCAGGAAATGCGTCGGAGAGCACCAGTTTGTTGAAAATCCGCCACCTTACCCGTCCCGGACTCGAACCCGTGGACCTGGAACTGGCCGAGGGCCAATGCATCGCCCTCGGCGGGCCTTCGGGCGCCGGCAAGTCGATCCTGATGCGCGCCATTGCCGATCTCGACCCCAACGAGGGCGAAGTGTTCCTGAACGGACAGTCCCGGGAATCGATTCCCGCTCCCTCCTGGCGCCGCCAGGTGGTTTACGTGCCGGCCGAGGCCGGGTGGTGGTGGGACCGTGTCGGCGGTCATTTTCCCGACCCCGACCTCGCCGCCCCCTTGATGATGCGGCTCGGCCTTTCGGCGCAAGCCCTGGAATGGGAGGTCGCGAGGCTGTCGACGGGGGAAAAACAGCGCCTGGCGCTGACCCGGGCGCTGTTGGCGAGCCCCCGAGTGCTGCTGTTGGACGAGCCGACCTCGGGCCTCGACCCCGACGCCGCCGCCAAGGTCGAAACGATGCTGCAGGAGCGTCTTGCCGATGGGACGGCGATTGTGCTGGTCACCCACGACGCCAAACAGGCGCGGCGGATGGCCTCAAGGCATTTCAGCATGGAGGCCGGCGCGCTCACTCCGCTGCCGGGACCGGGGGCCGGGCGATGAATTTTATCGCGCTTAGCTATTGGGACATCGGACTGGCGTCCCTGTTGCTGGTCCTTAACGCCGGGCTGTCGTGGAGGCTCCGCCTTGGGCTTGAAAAAAGGCTTGTGGTCGCCGGCACGCGCATGGTCGTGCAGTTGACCCTGGTCGGCCTGGTGCTGAAGGCGCTGTTCACCCTGGCGTCGCCGCTGTTCACGGCGTTCGCCGCCGTCGTCATGGTGCTGTTTGCCGGGCGCGAGGCCATGGCCCGGCAGGAACGGCGCTTCGAGGGGTTCTGGTCGTACGGGATCGGCACCGGCTCGATGATGGCGGCGGGAACCATCGTCACCGTTTTCGCCCTGACCACACAGATTCACGCCGATCCCTGGTATGACCCGCGCTTTACCATTCCCATTCTCGGCATGATCCTCGGCAACACCATGAACGGCGTCAGTCTGGGCCTCGACCGGCTGGTTTCCGGCGCCCATCAGCAGCGGCCGGCCATCGAGGCGCAATTGATGCTGGGCGCCGAAGCGTCCGAGGCCATGCGCGACATTTCCCGCGACGCCATGCGCGCGGCGCTGATCCCGACCATCAACAGCATGTCGGCGACCGGGCTGGTGGCGCTGCCGGGGATGATGACCGGGCAAATCCTGGCCGGGGTCGAACCGGTGGAAGCGGTCAAATACCAGATCCTGATCATGTTTCTGATCGGCGGCGGCACCGGGCTGGGATCGTTCGCCGCCGTCCTCAGCGGCGCCAGGCGTTTAACCGATTCCCGGCACCGGCTGAGGCTCGACCGGCTGATGGCGAAAACGGATTCCTGATCGCCGGGCGCAAGCGGGAAAAGGCTTTCAGTTGAAGGGGCCGGAGGTTATACCAACGCCGTCGTATGGGTACAATTTAAATGATACAGGCCACTGGTGTCCCGGACTACTCGGTCGTCATTCCGGTTAGAAACGAGGCCCATAATATCCTCCCCTTGATCGCCGAGTTGAAAACCGTGATGACAGCCCATCAACCCTACGAGATCGTCATCGTCGACGACGGCAGCGACGACGCCACGCCCGAAGTCCTCGGCGATCAGGCCCGGGCCTGCCCCGAGCTTCGCGTCATCCGCCACCGGTCCGGCGCCGGCCAAAGCGCCGCCATCACCACCGGCGTCAACGAAGCCCGGGCCGGGATCATCATCACGCTCGACGGCGACGGGCAGAACGACCCCGCCGATATCCCGGCCTTGCTGGACCGTTTCCGGGAGGCCGAGGACCCGGAGAAGCTGTTGGTCACCGGGCAGCGGCAAAAGCGGCGCGATTCGCTGCTCAAACACTTGTCGTCCAGGGTCGCCAACGCCGTCCGCGGGACGCTTTTGGGCGACCACACGCCCGACAGCGGCTGCGGTTTGAAGGTTTTCTCCCGCCCAGCCTATCTCGCCATGCCCGGATTCGACCACATGCACCGGTTCCTGCCGGCGTTGATGCTGCGCCAGGGCGGGCGCGTGCTGTCGGTTCCGGTCAACCACCGGCCACGCCAACACGGGGCGACAAAATACGGCGTCTTCGACCGCCTGGGGGTGGGGATCGTCGATCTTCTCGGCGTCATGTGGCTGCAGCGCCGCCCCGGGATGACCGTCTTCGGGGGCGGCGGCGCCGGGCTGGCCGACAGCCTGGGCCGCCGGTGGCTGGAACGGCGGACCGTGGCGCCGGAAATCGACCAGGGCGCGAACGAAGAGTCTGGGTCATGAGCGCCAAAATCCTGATCCGGGGGTTGATCCTGTTCGTCTCCCTGGTGGTGCTGGGCGTCCTGATCAAGACCACCGAGATCGGCGCCGTTTTCGACCAAGCCTGGATCGACACCTATGTCCGCGGCCAAGGCGTCCGGGGACAGCTCTTGTTCCTCGCCCTCGGCTGGGCGCTGACCTCCGTCGGCCTGCCCCGGCAACTGGTGGCGTTTTTGGGCGGCTATGCCTTCGGCTTCGTCCTCGGCACCGTGCTCGCCCTGGCGGCGACGACGCTGGGCTGTATCACCGCTTTCATGTTTGCCCGGCTTCTCGGCCGCGACATGGTGGCGCGGCGTTTTTCCGACCGAATCCGCCGCATCGACGGTTTCCTCAGCGAAAACCCCCTGGCGATGACGTTGTTGATCCGCTTTCTGCCCCTGGGCAGCAATTTCGCCACCAACCTGGCGGCCGGGGTTTCCGGCGTCCGGGCGGTATCCTTTTTCACCGGCTCGGCGATCGGTTACGTGCCGCAAATGGTGGTGTTCGCCCTCGTCGGCAGCGGCATCAGCCTCGACCCTGGGTTCCGGATTACCCTCAGCGCCATTCTGTTCGTCGTTTCGGGCCTCCTCGGCATCCACCTCTATCGCCGCTACCGTCACGGCAAGACCTTCGATGAAGAAGTCGAAAAACAATTCGGCGGCAACGGCGGCCCTGAAGAGAAGCCCGGTCCCGGTTCCGACATTGAAAGCCGGCCGGCCGGCAACCCGTGAGGCGCCGCCGATGATGCCGCGGTACTGGCCGTCCTTTTTATGGTCGGGGCTTTGGCTTCTGGTCATGGCCGCGGCGCTGGCGTCCCGGCCCTTGCTGCCGGTCGACGAAACCCGCTACCTGGCGGTGGCCTGGGATATGTGGCGCGAAGGCAATTTCCTGGTTCCGCACCTCAACGGCGAACCCTACAGCCACAAGCCGCCGCTGCTGTTCTGGCTGATCAACCTGGGTTGGGCCGTTTTCGGCGTCAACGAATGGTGGCCGCGTTTGGTGGCGCCGTTGTTCGGATTGGGGAGCCTGTTCCTGACCGCCCGCCTGGCCAGGGCGTTGTGGCCCGAAGCGGCCCAAACCGCCCGCATGGCGCCCCTGGTTCTGTTCGGCGGCCTGTTCTGGGCCCTGTTCACGACATTGACCATGTTCGACATGATTCTGGCCTTTTGTACCCTCTTAGGTCTGATCGGCGTGGTGCGGGCGTGGCGGGCCGGAGGCCCGGGGGACGACCAGGGGGGCGAATGGTTCGGGTTCGGGCTCTTAGGGATCGGCATCGGCCTCGGCGTCCTGGCCAAGGGGCCGGCGATCCTCGTCCATATCCTGCCCGTGGCCCTGTTGGCGCCGTGGTGGGGCCGGATCTTGCCGGGGGGGGAGGAACGCCGAAAAGGGACTTGGTATCTGGGCGTGCTCGGCGCCGTCGCGCTCGGCGCCGCCATCGGCCTCGCCTGGGCCGTCCCGGCCGGCATAGCCGGGGGCGAGGCCTACCGCGAGGCCATCTTCTGGGGCCAATCGGCGGGCCGCATGGTCTCCTCCTTCGCCCACCGCCAGCCGTGGTGGTGGTACGGGGCGGCGTTGCCGGTGCTGTTGCTGCCCTGGGTATTGTGGCCGCCCGTCTGGCGGGCGGCGCGGCGGTTGCGGATGGCCCTAGGCAGAGACGGCGGTGACGGCGGAATCCGGTTTTGTGTTGCCTGGTTGATCCCGGCGCTGGTGATTTTTTCGGCCATCAGCGGCAAGCAGTTCCACTACCTGCTGCCCGAACTCCCGGCCATCGCCCTGGTGCTGGCCAGGCTGTTGTTTGACGGCGCGGCGGAAAAAAAAGGCGCCGCCGCGGATCAAATTCTTCCCGGGCTGTTTTATGTGATCGCCGGCATCTGCCTCTTTGCCCTGCCGGCTTTGCCGGTCCCCGAAGCGGCGCCGTCGTGGCTGGACCTGATGGCGACGGGCTGGGGGCTGGCCCTGGCGGCGGCCGGGGCGGCGGTCCTGTTTTGCCGCCGCTGGCCGCTTCCCGGGCGGCTCGGCGCGCTGGCGGCGCTCAGCGCCGTTTTCGTGGTCGTCAGCAATTTGGCGATAAAGCCGCCGCTGGCCGCCGCTTACGACCTGAAACCGCTGGCCCTGAAGCTCGCGGAATGGGAGCGCCAGGGCATCCCCCTGGCCAATTTCGGCAAATATCACGGCCAGTATCAGTTCCTTGGCCGGCTCAAGAAACCGATAACCCAGGTCGGCATTGTCGACCCGGATTTCAGGAATTTTCTCACCGATCATCCCGACGGCAGGATCGTCGCCTATCACAATAAACTGCCCAAGGCGGCGAAACCCATCGCCATCTACCGTTTTCGCACGCGCCTGATTGCCGTCTGGGAGGTGGCGACGGTGATCCGCCATCCGGGAATATTAGAGCGCTGATCCTTGGCATAAGCTCCGGTCAGGGCCGGTTTCGGCAAAAAAAACAATGGCCTGCCCTTGACATCCGGGGCATTCCCTCATACATCGATGGCACTCATAAGGGGCGACTGCTAATAATTCCTTATAACCAATTGAAACTAAATGAGTTCATGGAGATTGAACGATGAAATTAAAGCCACTGCATGACCGTGTTCTGGTTGAGCGTGTTGAGCAGGATGAAAAAACCGCGGGCGGGATCATCATCCCCGATACCGCGCAGGAAAAACCGATGGAGGGCAAGGTCATCGCCGTTGGTTCCGGGGCCCGCGGCGAGGACGGCAAGATCACGCCGTTGGATGTCAAGGCTGGCGACAAGGTGTTGTTCGGCAAATGGTCGGGCACCGAGGTCACGATCGACGGCAAGGAACTGATCATCATGAAAGAGTCCGACATCATGGGCATTATCACGAAGAAATAGGGGAAGAAAAAAATGCCAGCAAAAGAAGTCAAATTCGGCACCGAAGCCCGCACGCGCATGTTGGCCGGCGTCGAAATCCTGGCCGACGCGGTCAGAATCACGCTCGGGCCCAAGGGCCGCAACGTGATCCTCGACAAGGCCTTCGGCGCGCCGCGCATCTCCAAGGACGGCGTTACCGTGGCCAAGGAAATCGAACTTACCGAAAAGTTCGAGAACATGGGCGCCCAGATGGTCCGCGAAGTGGCCTCGAAGACCAACGAGGAAGCCGGCGACGGCACCACCACCGCGACCGTGCTCGCCCATGCCATCGTCCGCGAAGGCGGCAAGGCCGTGGCCGCCGGTATGAACCCCATGGATCTCAAGCGTGGCGTCGACATCGCCGTCAAAACGGTGGTCGAGGCGCTGAAAAAGGTATCGAAGACGGTTTCCACCAGTGAGGAGATTTCCCAGGTCGGGACCATTTCCGCCAACGGCGACACCGAAGTCGGCGAAATGATCGCCGAAGCCATGGAGCGGGTCGGCAATGAAGGCGTTATCACGGTCGAGGAAGCCAAGGGCCTGGAAACCGAGCTCGACGTCGTCGAAGGCATGCTTTTCGACCGCGGCTACACCTCGCCCTATTTCATCACCAATGCCGAAAAGATGAACTGCGAGATGGAAAACCCCTACATCCTGATCCATGAAAGCAAGCTGTCGGGCCTGCAGCCCCTGCTGCCGCTTCTGGAGCAGGTGGTCCAGTCGGGGCGTCCGTTGCTGGTCATCGCCGAGGACATCGAAGGCGAGGCCCTGGCGACCCTGGTCGTCAACAAGCTGCGCGGCGGCATGAAGGTGGCCGCCGTCAAGGCGCCCGGCTTCGGCGACCGCCGCAAGGCGATGCTCGAAGACCTCGCCGTATTGACCGCCGGCCAGGTGGTCAGCGAGGATCTGGGCATCAAGCTCGAAAACGTCACCATGGACATGCTGGGGACGGCCAAGAAGGTGATCATCACCAAGGATGAAACCACGGTCGTCGAAGGCGTCGGCAAGAAGAATGATATCGAAGGCCGCTGCCATCAGATCCGCTCACAGATCGAGGATACGTCATCGGATTACGATAAGGAAAAGCTCCAGGAACGGCTGGCCAAGCTGGCCGGCGGCGTGGCCGTCATCCGCGTCGGCGGCGCCACCGAGGTCGAGGTCAAGGAACGCCGGGACCGCGTTGACGACGCCCTGAATTCCACCCGCGCCGCGGTCGAGGAAGGCGTGGTTCCGGGCGGCGGAGCGGCGCTTCTGTACGCCGCCAAGTCGCTGGACAAGGTCAAGGTCGGCAACGAAGATCAACGCGTCGGCATCGATATCGTGCGCCGCGCGTTGCAGACCCCGCTCCGCCAGATCGCCGAAAACGCCGGGAATGACGGCGCCGTGGTCGCCGGCAAGCTGCTCGATCAGAAAGACACCAACCGCGGTTTCGACGCTCAAGAGGGCGAATACGTCAATATGGTCAAGGCCGGCATCATCGACCCGACGAAGGTCGTGCGCACGGCGCTCCAGGACGCGTCCTCGGTGGCCGGTCTGTTGATCACCACCGAAGCCATGGTTGCCGAGGTGCCGGAGAAGAAAGAACCAGCCGCCGCGGCCCCCGACATGGGCGGCATGGGCGGCATGGGCGGTTTCTAGACCCGGGCCCGAATCCAGGCTTATCGAACAAGGGCCGTGCCCCTGCTTTACGTATGGGGGCGCGGCCCTTTTTTTGCGCCGCTCAACCGCCCTTTATCTTCCCTGGGGCTCGAACCGGGTGCCCGAAAAAACAATGCCGCCGCGGAAGCCAAGCCACCTCCAGGCCGCGGCATTGACCGTCAGGCTGGACAGGCAGAACGAAATCGCCGTCGCCACGGCGGCGCCAAAGATGCCGAAAGTGGGAATCAACGCCAGGTTCAAGGCCGCATTGGCGAACACGTTGAAGGTCGTCAATATGCTTTGGCGGCCGGGCTGACCGGCCTGCAAAAGGATGTGGTCGAGCGGAATGATCACCGAATAGACCACCAAGCCGGCGCTAAGAATCATCAACAACGGATAGCTTTGGGGAACCAATTGGTTGGGAAAGAACGGGCCGAGGGCGGGGAAGAAAACAAGCACCAAACCGGCGGCGGCGGCAAAGACGGCGAGGCTCAAAAGGGCGACCTTGCGCGAGAAACGGGAAACCTCGAACTTGTCGTCGGCGATAAGCAGCCGCACGAGAACCGGGTTGGCGATGGTCCGGACGACCACGGGAATCTGGTACAGGCCTTCGATGAACAGGGCGGCAAAGCTGTAAATCCCGACGGCGTGGTCGCTGACGAAAATGCCGAGCATGATGATATCGACCCGGATATAGGATTCGGCGAGGAAGCCGTTGGTCAACGCCTTGGCCCCGAAGCGGATGTGCTTTTCGATCCAGTGGAGAACAGGGCGCGTGCCGGTAAAGCCCGTCACCGGAGGCCGGAGCGTCACCAGGAGGCCGGGGAAAAGCAGGACCTCGGCGATGGTGAAACTGACCCCGAGAACGTAGCCGGGAAAACCCAACGCCGCCACGGCAAGGCAACTGACAAGAATGACGATAACCCGGAACGACTGGGCGATCGCGAACTCCTTCATTCGCCGCCGGCCGTTGAGGATTCCCATCAGCACCTTGTTGACGGCGAAAAACAGCAACCCCGGCGCCGCCAGCGCGACCCCCTGGCCGACCGCCGGGCTCTCGGCAAGCTGCCCGATGGGGCCGCTTAGGAGGAACACGCCAAGCGCCGTCACGGAACCGAAGACGGCCGATATCCAGATCGCGCCGGCGGATACCGCGTCGCGTTGCTCGATGTTGTCCAGGAACTCGGCGTTATGTTTCTGTGCCGAATCATGAACGCCGAAAACCGCGAACTGCGCGGTGATGACGTAGACCGCGTAAATCTGATTGAAAACGCCGAGAACCTCGATTCCGAGACGGGCGGCGATAAAAAAATTCAGGATCACGCCCGTTAACGCCATGACGGCGAAGGCGGCGTAGTTCCAGGCGGTGTCGGTCAGGAACTTTCCGTCGAACCGTGATTTGAAGTCGGGCATGCGTAAAATGGTTAATCAGTAAAGTTTCTCGATGGCATTGATCTTGGTCAGGACCTCTTCCAGATTGAACCCCGTGTGTTTGGCGAAATCTTCCAGTTCTTCCAAATGCGGCCGGTTGTCTTCCGCCGACATGGCCAGGGCCTGGTCCCGGGTGATAAGGCCCTCGCGCACCTGATAGCTTCGAAACGTGTCGAATTCGGAAAACCCGGCGACCTTATAGTAGATGTAGTTGATGAACGCCGTATAACCGTCGCCGATCCGCCATGTGGTCGTGCGGCCGTCCACCGTTTCCCAATCGTAATCGTGTTGCAGGGTCCGGTTGATCAGTTCTTCGTCCCATTTGATGTAGTGGTACAGGTAAACGAAGTCTTCCTTTTCAACGAAGCTGGTGAAAAAGGACCACAGGGTGTCGAAAAAGGATTCGTTGAAATACCTGGGGTTCATCAGGTATTGCCACGCGTACCACGAAAACAGCCCGGCCTTGTTGGCCAGCGACATGGCGAACAGCCTTTGCCCGTGGTGGCTTTCACGCACCCCGGCAAAGCCGCCCTTGAAATCCGTCCTTTCCATCGGGTTGCCGGCGCAGAAAATCACCAACGGGATGCCCGTCTCTTTCCTGAGCTGCCGGCAGTAGTGGTAGAAGAACTTGTCGCCGGCCATGAACAGCGGAATCATGCCCAGCTTCGGCCGCTTCAGCCAGGCAAAGATGTTCTTCCTGATGTAACGCCGCTTGGCCGGGATATCGGCGGCCCGAAGCACGTGCTCGATGCCCAGCTTGCCGCACATCCTGGACTGGTTGCGGCGCGCGATGTCCGTCACCATCCCCCAGTCGTAGGTCAGCGCGATCGGGTTCATCTTCAGTTCGGTCTTGATGAAATGAAGCCCGTAGGAGCTGTCGCGCCCGCCCGAGAAACCGACGATGCAATCGGGGCTGCCGTCCTGGCTCCGGTGAAGGCTGAGAATCTCCTCAAGGGCTTCCCGGCCCAGCAATTCCTGCGGTTTGTGATCGCGGCAAAAATTGCAGACGCCTTCGCTGTCGAACTCGATGAACGGATAGGTCTCGGGCAGAATGCACTTGGTGCAGCGGCGAATCTCCGACAGCGGGCCGGTTCGGTCCTTGATGACCCGGAGGTGCTTTCCCGGGCCGCCCCCTTCGGCGGCGGCGCCGGCCGACGGGGCGCCGTCCGTTTTGGCGCCGCCGTCAAACCGGAAAATCCGCGGCCTGGCGTCCTCGAAACCCGCCACGCAGCCGCAACCGGGCGGCAATTGCCGAGCGCCGGTTCCGTTGGCCGCCGATTTGAAGGGGCCCGAGCCGAGGAAGGTGTCGAGGATGAAACGCTCGGACGAAAAAACAAAGACCCCGATGTCTTTCAGGGTGGCGTGGTAGAGCGAGCCGGTGTTGGTCGCCAGGGTCATGGTGTCGGCGTCGTCGCGGAAAAAGGCGATGGAGGCCGCCCCCGTGATTTCGTCGAAGACACGGGCGACGGCGGCGGGAATATCCGGTTTGTCCGCGCAATGCCGGTCGATGAGGCGGAAAATGACCTCCGAATCCGAATCCAGTTCACGGGTGATCTCGGGGTGCAGCCGCCAGAGCGCATCGTCATTGGTGACGATGCCGTTGTGAACGCCGACGCTGTGGGCGGCGATGATCGGCTGATTGTTGCCGGCAATGGTTTCCGTGCCGGAGGTCACCAACCGGCAATGCCCGATGACGGCGGCGGGCTCTTCAAGGCGGCCATCGGCATCCACTTTCAAGGCCGACAGGTTTTCGTTCATGAAGGATTTATAGGCCGGGGAATTCAACATCGCCGAAGGAGCGCTGCCGCGCTTGAAAACCTGGGCCGTTCCGTTCACGGCGATGACCAGTCCCGTAGCCTCGCGCCCCCTCGGCTCCGAGAGTTTGAACAGGCGTGAAACCGTGTCGCCGAAGACGGCCCCGTTTAAACGCGATCCCTTGCTTGCAATAAAGCCGAAAATCCCACACATGGAGTGTCTCTTAAATCGTTTCCCGTCATTGGCCAAGCCTCTCTTGTCACGGTTTTCGCCGCGGTGTTGGAAAAGCCGGGGAAAAAAACTAATTTATTCCCTCATGAAGGCTTTTCTAAAAATTCCCAAGGAATAACCTGAAACGCCATGGATGGTTATCTCGGCAACTTCTTTGAACACCCGGGCCAGGTCGTTTCTTTCCTTACCGTCGCCGCGGTGTGGCTGTCGCTGTCGGCGCTCGGCGCCCTGGTGGCCGGCCGCGACCGTTTCCAGGAGGCCACGCCGCTCTACGGTTGGGCCCTGGTCAGCCTGGTGTTCACCGTCATCGGCGTCTTTACCCCCGTTCCCTTCACGCCCCTGGCGGCGGGGCTGGGGCTCCTGGCCCTTTTTTCCTGCGCCGTCCTGATCCCCCGCGGGGACCGGATTCTTCCCCCGGGTTCCCTCAAAATCGCCGTTCTCGCCCTGCCGCTTTTGTTGCTGGTGTCGGCCATGGTCGGCTCGCAGTGGGATGAATTTTCCGACTGGCTGATTAGCCCCCGGCTGCTCCTCGACATCGATGTTTTCCCCGACAATTCCAACAAGCATCTGGGAGGGTCGCTTGCCGCCTATCCCTATGGCTGGCACCTGATTACGTACCTGGCCAGCCGGCTGGCCGGGCGTCTGGTCGAAAACGCCGGCGCGCTGGTCAATGTTTTCCTGCTGCTGACGTTCGGTCTGGCGGCCATAAGACTGGTTCGCGAGGGCGTGGACGAAAAAACCCAAACGGCCCCGCCGGGGTGGGGACTGCTGGCCCTGGGCGGACTCGCGGCGACGCTTCTCAATCCGACCTTTGCCCAGAAGGTCGCGCTGACGTCCTACGCGGACACCGCCACCGCCGTCACCATCGGATTCGGGGGCGTTCTCGGCTGGTTCATGCTCGACGCGCTCGGGCGGGGCGACCGGCACCAGGCCTTCCGGCTGGCCTTCCAGATCGGGCTGGTGATGCTGGTCCTGGTCAACCTCAAGCAGGCGACAGTCGTTCTTTTCGCCCTGGTGATCGGGGCCATTCTGCTGGCCGGGTTGCGCGACCCGGACATCCGGTTCAGGGACCTCGCCAAAACGGTGCCGGCGATGATCATCCCCGGCATCGTCATTTACGTCGTCTGGCGTTACTACGTGATGACCGAGTTGACCCAATCGGAACTGTCGGTCAGGCCGTTCGATCAATGGCAGGTCGGGTTGATACCGCGGATTGTCTGGCAAATGTTGGTGGTGCTGTCCAAGAAAGGCGCCTATTTGGCCTTGATGACCGTGGCCGTGGTCGCCGCCGTCCGCGGCATGGTCCGGTTTCAAGGCCCCTTTGACCGTCTGGCGATCATCGTCGGCGCCGTCTTCCTCGGTTACAACGCCTTTCTGCTGTTCGCTTACGTCACCGCCTTCGGCGAAAAGAGCGCGCTGCGCGCGGCATCCATGTGGCGTTACAACATGCATCTGGGGCTTTTGGGGGTGGCCTTCGCGGCTTATGGGCTGGGTCTGTTGTGGAAGGCGCGGGCGCCGCTCGGGCTGAGGACGGCGCGGATTCATTGGCTGCCGGTGGTTTTAATTTTAATCGCGCCCCTGGTCTTCGCCAACAAACTGCGGTTCGACAGACACCCCCCCGTCCCCTTTTTCAGGGCCGTCGGCGCCGAGGTGGCGGGCCTGCTGAAATCCGGCGACAGGCTGTTTGTCCTCGACCCCAAAGGGAGCGGGGAATCGGGGGTCATTACCCGGTTTGAACTCGGCGGTCATGGCATCTACCGCGGATACTCCGGTGTTTTTCACCCGCGGACCCTGGAACGGTTCCGGTCGATCTTTGAAAACCGAAAACTCACGCACATCCTGATGCATTCCTCGACGCCGGAAGCGCATCAAACCCTGGGCAGGGATTTGCCGGACCGAGTCTCATATTTGTTGCGGGCCGACGGCAAAGGCGGCTGGCAGGTCGAACAGACCTGGAAACGCCCCTAATCCGGATCGATGGCCTTGATCAGCGCCGAATGGTCCAGCTCGCCCAGGCCGGCCTCGATGAGCTTGTCGTAAAGGGCCATGTTGAGCGCCGTCGCCGGCATCTCGAACCCCAGTTCCCCGGCCAGCTCCAGCGCCTGAAACAGGTCCTTGCGCTGGGTGACGCATTTGCCGCCGGGCTCGAACGCGCCGTCGATCATGCGTTTGCCGTGGACCTCCAGGATGCGCGAATCGGCGACCCCCCCGGCCAGGGCGTCACGCACCCGGGCCGGGTCGGCGCCGGCTTTCTTGGCCAGCGTCAGCGCCTCGGCGACGGCGCCGATGTTGAGGCCGACGATGACCTGATTGGCGGCCTTGGCCACCTGTCCGGCGCCGGTGGCGCCGACGTGGGTGGTCGATTGGCCGAGAACGTCGAACACCGGCGCGGCCCTTTCCATGGCGGCGCCGGACCCGCCGGCCATGATCGTCAGCGTGCCGCCCTCGGCGCCGATGGTGCCGCCGGAAACCGGGGCGTCGATGTAATCGCCGCCGGCCGCCTCGACGTCCCTGGCGAATGCGCGGGTGGCGATGACCTTCGACGTGCCCATGTCGATGACCAATCCACCGGGCCTGAGCCCGCTGACCACGCCGTCGGGACCGAGCAGCACCTTTTCCACCGCCGCCGTGTCGGACAGCATGAGGATGACCGTCTCCGCCGCGCCGGCGGCGTCGGCGGGGGTCTTGGCCGGGGTCATGCCTTCGCCCGAAAGCTCCTCGATGACGCCCTGGGAGCGGTTGTGGACGATCATCTCCGCCCCCGCCGCCTTCAGGTTCCGGGCCATCGGCTTGCCCATCAGGCCGAGGCCGATGAAGCCGATCGTCTGTCCGTTGAGTGAGGTCATGGTTTCGTTCCTTAGGTCCTGGCTTGCCTGAAAAAGACTTTAATCCATTGGCCCGAGAAAGGCCCGGGTGCCGGCGATGGCTTCCTTCAGGCCCAGCCGCCTGACCGGTACGCGTTCGGGAAAGGCGCCGAGAAGCCGGCTCGGCAGCGCCCGGTCCAGCATCACGAAAACCCCGTGATCGTCGGCGCGGCGGACCAGCCGTCCGAAAGCCTGCTTGAGGCGGAGCCTTGTCAGCATCTCGTCGTATTGGCGGCCGCCGAAATGTTTTTTTCTCTCCCGGTGCAGGATATCGGGCCGGGGCCAGGGCACCCGGTCGAAGACGATCAGGCGCAGGGACCGGCCCGGCACGTCGACGCCGTCGCGGACCGCGTCGGTGCCCAGCAGGCAGGAATTCTCCTCGGCCCGGAAGATGTCGACCAGGGTGCCGGTATCCAGGACATCGACATGTTGGGCCAAAAGCGTCAACCCGGCCTCGTCGAGCGGCCCTTGGATGCGTTCATGGACGGCGCGAAGGCGCGAGATGGCGGTAAACAGGCCCAGCCCGCCGCCGCCGGCGGCCAGGAACAGCTCGCGATAGGCGGCCGCCACCTGGTCCGGGTCGTCGCGGTTGACGTCGCCGATGATCAGCACCCGGGTCAAGGCGGGGTAGTCGAAGGGTGACGGCCGGTCCGTCAGCTCCGGCGGGGTGGCAAGGTGATGCGCCCCGGTGCGCCTCTCGGCGGCCCGCCAATCGGTCTCGGCGTCGCCGGTGCCGTCGCGGAGCGTCGCCGAGGTCACCAACACCCCGTGCGCCGGGGCGAGGACGACTTCGGCGAACGGCCGCGTCGGGTCGATCCAGTGACGGTGCAGGCCGATGTCTATGTCGCGGCCGTCGATCCTGTCGACCCCGAACCAGTCGACGAATTCCTCCGGCGTTTCCTCTCTCAACGCCCGCAGCATCTGACGCCAGGCCTGGGCCTGCTGGCGGCCGCGGCGGTCGAGGCCCCGGCACACCGCCTCGATGCGGGCGCGGGTCTGGCTGTCCAGGTCCTGCGCCTCGGCGTCGAGAAGCGCCGCCAGCGATCCGATCAGGCGGCTCAAGGGCGTGATCAGCCGCGCCAGGGCCTGATCGAGCGCCGCCGCCGCCTCCAAAAGCCCGTCCACCGGGGGCGTGGTTTCCGTTTCCAGGCTGTAGGGGGACCGCCCGTCCGGGTCGCGGGCATAGACCTGGCTGCGGACGAAAGCGAAGAAGGCCTCGGCGAGACCTTGGGGCGCGCCGTCGGCGAGCCGATTGCCCCAGCCGGTGCCGGGCAGCGCATGGGCCGCCTTGATCGCTTTGGCGAGCGCGTCCATGGCCTTGGCGTCGCCGTCGATGAGGTCGCCGATCCGCTCCCTGAGCCCACGGGACCGGGACCGGCTTCCCGCCTCGGCGCCCAGGATCCAGCGCCGAAGATCGGCCGTTTCGCGGGCCGAAAGGTGGGCCGCGAACGCGCCGTCGGCGGCGTCGAACAGGTGATGGCCCTCGTCGAAGACATAGCGGGCCGGAAGCCCGTCTTCGCCGCCGGTGCCTCCGGCAAGGCCGCCCAGGGCGGCCTGGATCATCACCAGGGCATGATTGGCGACGACGATATCGGCGCCCCGGGCCCGGCGCACCGTGTGTTCGATGAAACAGCGGCCGTAATGCCGGCACGCCGAATAGATGCATTCGCCCCGGGTGTCCGTCAGATCCAGGGTCGGGCCGTAGCCCAGCAGATCGGTGAGCCAGGCCGGGAAATCGCCGCCGACCATGTCGCCGTCCCGGGTGTTGAGGGCCCAGCGGGTCATCAGGCCGAGCGCCGCGGCGGCGCCGCCACCCGCCTTGGCGCCGCCGCCCCCTCCGGCCGCCCGGGCCAGCGCCTCGTTGAAATTCAGAAGGCAGAAGTAATTCTCCCGCCCCTTGCGGATGACGACCCGGTCGGCCTTTTCCGCCGCGTCGGGGAACAGCCGGTCGAGCTCGCCGTCCAGTTGCCGTTGCAGGTTGCGGGTAAAGGTGCTGATCCACACCGGACCCTGGTTCATTTCCGCCCACACGCTGGCCGGGGCGATGTAACCCAGGGTCTTGCCGACCCCGGTGCCGGCCTCGGCGATGACCAGCCGGGGCTCGCCGGCCTCGTCGCGGGCCTGGAAGGCGGCCGCGGCGTCGGCCGCGTAATGGGCCTGCTGGTCCCGGTTTTCGGAACCGCCGCCCAAAAGCTCGGCCAGCCGGGCCCGCGCCTCGGCCGGTTCCACCGGCCGGGTTCCGGGCGGCGGTTCCGGCGCCCGGTCCTGCCATTCGTCGAGCAAATGAAAGATGTTTAAACCGGCGGCGGCGTTCTTGGGCATTGCCGCCCCCTCGGCGCCAAGGGCCGCCAATACCGCCGATCCCCACGGCCAGCCGCTTGTCGTCATGGCCCAGGCGATGGGAAGGGCTTGTGCGTCCCCCGGCCCGGCGGCGCGCTCGGACAGTTCCGCCAACAGGGCGGCGGCGGAAGCGAGCAACGATTCGGCCTCTCTTTCCAGGGTCCCCGGCAGCGCCAGGCCGAGCGCCTGGGCGACGCCCCGGGGCGTCGGCAGCACGAACCGGGCCGGCCGCGTGAAGGCATACAGTTCCAGGACATCGAAGACGGCAAACGGGGAAAGACCCAAACGCTTGGCCGTCGTTTTGGCGTCGCAGACGACGGGGCGGACCGGCGGCCCGGAACCGGGGGTCAGGCGCCTGGCGGCCTCGGCCAGGGGCGGGGATTCGATTTCGCCGTCCGTGGTCAGCCACGCCGCCCGGCGGACCCCGGCGACGAGGGCCGGTTGGGCGGGAAGCATCAGACGGGGGGAAGCGGCGGTGTCGTCCATGGGGGTTGAGTATAGTGTCGGCAAGCGGGTGCGGGCAAAAAGGATGCGTTAGGAAGCGAAGGGGCGCCATCCGATGCTGTTCCTAATGAAATCGACGGCAAAATCGGCTACAATCCTTTTCTGGTTTCACTTGGGAGGAAAGGGGGAGTTAGACATCGAGGCTTCTCAATTTCGACGGATTTCAGGAGGCTAAAAAATTGACCCCGCCGGACCAGCCAATTGACATATTGACCTGAAACTCAAAAGACTCGTTCTTTATGATCGGGTGATGCCGAGAGCATCGATAATGAAACCCCGCCCCCCATGAAACCCTGTGGCGGGGTTTCCCGGTTTAAGGGACCGGCCTGGGGGGCCTCAGCTGCCGGTGGCGAAGACGGCGATGCGTTTGAGGATGTAGTCGCCGCCCCGGTTGACCATGCGCAGACCGTCGAAGGGGCCCCGGAACGCCTGGTCGGAAGCCTTGAGCACTTCGCGGCCATCGATGGAAACCGCCATCAGGCCGTCGGCGTTGCGCGTCCATAGAAGGCGGTGGGTCTTCTTGTCCTCCAGGGCCGTCAGGCCGGTGCGGCGGTCGATGATGGAAGACCCCCGGGACGAGACCCGGAGAAGTTCCAGCCCGCCGCCCGGCGTGTAGGCCATGACATAGCCCTGGGCCCGCTCGGCGCCTTTCGGAATGCCTTGGTAGGGACCGATTTCCAGGCGCCCTTCCGCTTTCCACGATGAGAAGTCGATTTCGACGGCAAAGGCGTTGGTCACCGTCAGCGCCGTCTGAATGGCCGTTGCCGGGGCACCGCCGCTTTGCGTGCTACCCGCCTGGCCGCCGCCGAGTTTTCCTTCCGGATCGATGGCCTGCTGCAAAATCTGTCCGAAGATGGCTGCGGCGGCGTCGCGGCCCTTTCTGCGTTCGGGTTCCGGCGCCGGTTGGGCGGCGGCGGCCCCGGCCCCGGTCTCAACTTTTACGGCGCTCCTCAGCCCCCAGCCGCGCTCCACCCAATAGCGGCCCCGGGTGACGGTCCAGGCGGGGTTATTAGTGAAATCGCCGTCCTCGAAGCGGTCGGAAAGAACCACCCGGCGGCGTGGACGGTCGTATTCCCGCGCCAGCCCCCGCAGGTCGCGCAGGAACTGGGGGTCGGCGGCGCGCGCCTTTTCGGCCTCGTCGATCAGCCCCTTCAGCTTGTCGACGAAATCCTGCTGGCGCCGGGCGCCGGCCTGGGACGGGGCGTTGGGATCGGTCCAGGATTGGTAGTGCTGCCCGGCCTCGGAAGCGAAAGCCGGGATCAGGATCGAGACGGCAAGGGCGGCCCAGAAACGCATGGTTTTTTTTCCGTTTGTTGACCCGGCAACGGTATCACAGGCTGTCCCCTGGGGTCACGGTGGGGACCACGGTAGAGCAGGGCTCCTCACACGTTGTGAAAAGGATTCTTTACAGTTTATCATGGACATGTTATTTTTCGTTCATGAAACGTTCTAATGGTGAAATAATGGCCCAGGAAACGGCGATCGAGTGGACCGACGCTACTTGGAATCCTGTTACGGGTTGCGCCAAGATCAGCCCTGGTTGTGATAACTGCTATGCGGAACGATTCGCCGAGCGTTTCCGTGGCGTTTCCGGCCATCCCTTCGAAGACGGTTTTGACCTGACCCTCCGGCAAGCCCGATTGGAACAGCCCCTTCAGTGGCGGCGCTCAAAGATGATTTTCGTCAACTCCATGAGCGACCTTTTCCACAAGCATGTTCCTTTGGAATTTGTTGAACGGGTCTTCGACACCATGGAGAAGGCCGACCATCATATCTTCCAGGTTCTTACCAAGCGAAGTTCCCGCATGAGAAATTTCGTCAACGTCCGCTACAAAGGCGGCACTGGACCGGATCATATCTGGCTCGGCGTATCCGTCGAGGATAGCAAAAGACTTTCAAGGGTTCGTCATTTACAGGACACGAACGCAGGTGTTCGGTTCCTTTCCCTGGAGCCCTTGATCGGCCCCATTGGAAAAATCGACCTCGATGGAATCCATTGGGTCATCGTCGGTGGCGAAAGCGGCCCCCGGGCGCGCCCCATGAACCCGGAATGGCCGTGTGATATTCGGGACCAATGCCATGCCGCCGATGTTCCCTTCTTCTTCAAGCAGTGGGGCGGCCTTCGTCCCAAGTCCGGCGGGCGGCTGTTGGAGGGGGAAGAGTGGAGCGGGTTTCCGAAGTCTTCAGAAAAATCACAACAACATGAAACGCCAGTAACCCTTGCCGCCGAATGACAAGTTATAAGACAGACGGCACGGTAGGGCCTTGGGCCAAAGAAAAACTTAAAATCCTTGAAAGCTACCTGGACGCCTACACAAAAGTTCTTTTGAACCAAGGATGGTGTGCTGGAACAATATTTATTGATGCCTTTGCTGGTGCGGGTCGGGCGCCGCTTCGTATATCAGATAAAAATGAGAGAAGATCGACGCAACTTTTGTTTGACGTTTCATCTGGAGTCTATGACGACAAAGATGAACTGACATATGTCAACGGATCACCCCGCGTTGCACTTGGGCTCAAGCATACGTTTGATCACTACTTTTTCATCGAGCAAAATTCTGATCGAGCTATCGAACTTCAGAAGCTAAAGGAAAAATATTCGAGCCACAAAAACATCAACGTGTTGCAGGACGATGCAAACGAGGCCATCAAAGGCGGAATTCTCGGGAAAGGATTGTTCAATTGGAAGAGTTTTCGCGGAATTGCTTTTTTAGACCCATTTGGCATGCAGTTAAGGTGGGATACGCTAGAGGCGCTTGCTTCAACAGAGGCAATTGAGATTATTATCAATTTGCCGGTCGGAACGACTCTCCAACGACTTTTGCCAAAGTCGGGCCAATTTTCTGAGACAAAACGTCAACAACTTGATGAGTATTTTGGCTCTCCGGATTGGTATGACGTCATCTATGAAAAAACCCCAGGCCTGTTTGGAGATGAAATCAATAAATCTGAGAATTCTGGAAAACGCCTCGCTCTTTGGTATCGTTCACGTTTGAAAGAGCTTTTTGGCTTATCTTCTCCTGCAAGTTTGATAAGGAATAGCCGAGGCGGTCATCTTTATTACCTTATTTGGGCGGGACACCACCCAAAAGGATTGGAGATAGCCAGTCACGTATTGAGCCAAGGTGAAGTGATTAAATAACCGAGATAAGGTCATCCCGGAAGAAATCTTGTTGTAATCTAAGGCGTATAGGCGAGATTGGGCGCCAGCCATTTCTCGGCCTCTTCGAGCGCAATGCCGCGGCGTTTGGCGTAATCCTCGACCTGGTCCTTGCCGATGCGCCCGACGCCGAAATAGCGCGCCTCGGGGTGCGAGAAGTAATACCCCGACACCGAGGCCGCCGGCGTCATGGCGAAGCTTTCGGTGAGCGCGATGCCGGCGTTCTTTTCCGCCGCCAGAAGCCGGAACAGGTCCAACTTGGCGGTGTGGTCGGGGCACGCCGGATAGCCGGGCGCCGGACGGATGCCCTGGTAGCGCTCCTTGATCAGGTCTTCGTTGTCCAGGTTTTCGCCTTCGGCATAGGCCCAGAATTCGCGGCGCACGCGCTCGTGCATGCGCTCGGCGAAGGCCTCGGCCAGCCGGTCGGCGAGCGCCTTAAGCAGGATAGCGCTGTAGTCGTCGTTGGCGGCCTCGAACTCGGCAACCTTCTTTTCGATGCCGATACCGGCGGTGACGGCGAAGCCGCCGATGTAATCGGCCAACCCGGTGTCCTTGGGGGCGATGAAATCGGCGAGGCAGCGGTTGGGGCGGCCTTCGTCCTTCCGCATCTGTTGGCGCAGGAAACGGAGCGTGGCGGCGATTTCCTTGCGGTCGTCGTCGGCATGGATTTCGACGTCGTCGTGGCCGACGGCGTTGGCCGGGAAAAACCCGATGACGCCCCTGGCCGTCAGCCACTTCTCACCGATCAGCCGTTGCAGCATGGCTTCGGCGTCGGCAAACAGGTTGCGGGCGGCGGCGGCGAATTTTTCGTCTTTCAGGATCGCCGGATAGGTTCCTTTTAGCTCCCAGGTGCGGAAGAACGGCGTCCAGTCGATGCGGGCGGCCAACTCGGCCAGGTCATAGTCGTCGAACACCTTTACGCCTAAGAACCTGGGCCTGGGCGGCTCGTACCCCCGCCAGTCGATCTTGGCCTTAGCCTCGCGGGCGGCGGCGATGGTCGCCGGGGCGCCCGTTTTCTCGCGGGCTTCATGGCGTTGGCGGACCTGTTCATAGTCGTCAGCGACCTCGGCGACGAAATCGGCCTTGAGGGTGTCGCTGAGCAGGTTGGAGACGACACCGATGGAACGCGACGCGTCGAGCACGTGAATGACGGGGGCGTCGTAATTGGGCGCGATCTTGACCGCCGTGTGCGCCTTCGACGTGGTCGCGCCGCCGATCAACAGCGGCAGGTCGAGGCCCTGGCGTTTCATCTCGGCGGCCACCGTGCACATTTCGTCGAGGGACGGCGTAATCAGGCCGGACAGGCCAATCAGGCCGGCGTTCTCGTTTTTCGCAGTCTCCAGGATATCGGCATAGGGCACCATGACGCCCAAATCGACGACCTCGTAGTTATTGCACTGAAGCACGACGCCGACGATTTTCTTGCCGATGTCGTGGACGTCGCCCTTGACCGTGGCCATGACGATCTTGCCCCTGCCCTTGGCCTTGGCGTCCTTCTCGGCCTCCAGGAACGGCTGCAGATAGGCCACCGCCTGTTTCATGACCCGGGCGCTTTTCACCACCTGGGGCAGGAACATCTGTCCCGAGCCGAACAGGTCGCCGACCACGTTCATGCCGTCCATCAGCGCCCCTTCGATGACCTCGATGGGGCGCTCGGCTTGTTGACGGGCTTCCTCAGTGTCCTCTTCGATGAAGTCGGTAATGCCATTGACCAGCGCGTGCTCTAACCGCTCGGCGATGGGGGCCCGGCGCCAGCCCAGGTCGTCGGTTTTCTCGCGGACCTGGCCTTCGGCCCGGTCGGCGATCTCCAGCAGCCTTTCGGTGGTGTCGGGCCGGCGGTTGAAGACCGCGTCCTCGATGCGCTCGCGCAGCTCGTCGGGTAAATCCCCATAGACGGCCAACTGGCCGGCGTTGACGATGGCCATGTCGAGGCCGCTTTCAATGGCGTGATAGAGGAACACCGAATGCATGGCCTCGCGCATCGGGTTGTTGCCCCTAAACGAGAACGACATGTTGGATAGCCCCCCCGAGGTCAGCGCATGGGGCAGGGTCTTCTTGATCTCGGCGACGGCGTGGATGAAGTCGCGGGAGAAATTGTCGTGCTCCTCGATGCCGGTGGCGATGGGGAAGATGTTGGCGTCGAAGATAATGTCCTCGGGCGGGAAGCCTACGGTTTCGGTCAGGATTTTATAGCTGCGTTGGCAAATCCCCACCATCCGCTCGCGGGTATCGGCCTGGCCCTGCTCGTCGAAGGCCATGACCACCACCGCAGCGCCGTGGCGCATCACTTCGCGCGCCTGGGCGATAAAGGCGTCCTCGCCTTCCTTGAGGCTGATGGAATTGACCACGCCCTTGCCCTGAAGGCACTTGAGCCCGGCTTCGATGATCGAGAACTTGGACGAATCGACCATCACCGGCACGCGCGAGATATCGGGCTCGGCGGCGGCCAGGTTGAGGAACGTTCTCATCGCCGCCTCGCCGTCGAGCATGGCGTCGTCCATGTTGACGTCGATGACCTGGGCGCCGCCCGCGACCTGGGCGCGGGCGATGTCCAACGCCCGGTCGAAGTCGCCTTCGCGGATCAGCTTGGCGAATTTGGCCGAACCGGCGACGTTGGCGCGCTCGCCGATATTGACGAACCCGGTGACCGGCCCGAAATTCAAGGGCTCCAGCCCCGCCAGTCGGCAGCGGCGGCCGTCTTCGGGCATCGGCCTCGGCTTGACGCCGTCGACGGCGGCGGCGATCGCTTTAATGTGGTCCGGCGTCGTGCCGCAGCAGCCGCCGACCATGTTGACGAAACCGCTGCGGGCGAATTCGCCCAAGTGCCCGGCCATGAATTCCGGGGTGTCGTCGTAGCCGCCGAATTCGTTGGGCAGTCCGGCGTTGGGATAGACGCTGACGTTGACCGGGGCAATGGCGGCGATTTCCTGGATGTGCTGGCGCAGTTCCTTGACGCCGAGGGCACAGTTGAAACCGACGCTGATCGGGTTGGCGTGGGCGATGGAATTCCAGAACGCCTCCGGCGTCTGGCCGGAAAGGGTGCGCCCCGAGGCATCGGTGATGGTGCCCGAAATCATCACCGGCAATTCGGTCCCGTGATCGTCGAAATATTTCCTGATCGCGTAGATGGCGGCCTTGCCGTTCAAGGTATCGAAGATGGTCTCGACCAGCAGCACGTCGACGCCGCCCTCGATGAGCCCGTGGATGGCTTCGCTATAGGCTCCCACCAGATCGTCGAAGGTGACGTTGTGGAAGCCGGGGTCGTTGACGTCGGGCGATAGGGACGCCGTGCGGTTGGTCGGACCCAAGGCGCCGGCGACGAATCGCGGCTTGCCGGGCGTCTTGGCGGTCGCCGCGTCGGCGGCCACGCGGGCCAGTTTCGCGGCCTCCACGTTGAGCTCGCGCACCAGGTCCTCGAGCCCGTAATCGGCCTGGGAGATGGCGGTCGAATTGAAGGTGTTGGTCTCGATGATGTCGGCGCCGGCGTCGAGGAAAGCGTTATGGATGCCGGCGATGATCCCGGGCCTGGTGATCGACAACAGGTCGTTGTTACCCTTCAGGTCCGAGGCATGGTCGGCGAAACGCTCGCCCCGGTAACCGGCCTCGTCCAGGTCGTGGGCCTGGATCATGGTGCCCATGGCGCCGTCGAGCACCAGGATGCGTTCCTTGAACAGGGCGGACAGGTCGGCGGCCATGATGCTTAGGCTCCGTCGTCGGCGCGGACGCCGAGGATATGGCAGATGGCGTACACCAGGTCGGCCCGGTTCATGGTGTAGAAATGGAACTCGGTGACGCCATGGCCATGGAGCGCCCGGCACTGTTCGGCGGCGACGGAAGCGGCGACCAGCTTGCGGGTTTCCGGATCGCCGTCCAGGCCATCGAAAAGTTCCGCCATCCAGGCCGGCATGGAGGCGCCGCTTTTGATGCTGAACTCGGCGAGGCGGGCGAAATTTGTGACCGGCAGAATGCCGGGAATGAGGGGCACGGTGATGCCCGCCGCCTGGGCCCGGTCCCGGAACCGGAGAAAGACCTCGACGTCGAAAAAGAACTGGGTGATGGCCTGGGACGCCCCGGCGTCGATCTTGCGCTTCAGGTTGTCGATGTCGTCCTCGGCGCTTGCCGCTTCCGGGTGGGTTTCCGGGTAGGCGGCGACGCTGATTTCGAAGTCGGCGACCTTCTTCAGCCCCGCCACCAGGTCGGAGGCATAGGCGTAGCCGCCGGGGTGGGGCCGGTAGCGGTCATCGCCTTCGGGCGGGTCGCCGCGCAGCGCCACGATGTGGCGGACGCCGGCCTGCCAATAGGAGCGCGCGATGTCGTCGATTTCGTCCGTGGCCGCGCCGACGCAGGTCAAGTGCGCCGCCGGCTCCAGCGCCGTTTCGTGGCGGATGCGGTAGACGGTGGCGTGGGTGCGTTCGCGGGTCGAGCCGCCGGCGCCGTAGGTCACCGAAACGTAGGACGGCCTGAGCGGCGCCAGGCGCTGGATGCTGTCCCAAAGGGTCTTGTTCGCCTTTTCCGTCTTCGGCGGGAAAAACTCGAACGACACCCGGACGTCATGGGGCAGGGGCGCGGCGACGGCGAGATGGGGGGCGTTGCCGGTCATGGCGGGGGCGTCTCCTGTTTGGTGTCCGTGGGCGGTTTTTCCGCCACCCAAACGGCGACCGTCAGCGGCGCGCCGGAAAGGTGCTCGGTGTTCTTGGCCGTCAAACCGGCGCGGCCGAACCAGGCCCCGATTTCCTTGTCGGCGAAGCCAAGGCGCCGGTGTTCATGCTCCTGGCGCAGGTTTTCCTGGTCGTGGGGCAGGAAATCAACCACCACGAGCCTGCCCCCGGGGGCGAGCACCCGGGCCGCCTCGACGATGGCGGCGGCCGGCTGGTCGAGGAAGTGAAGGACCTGATGAACGGTCACGGCGTCGAAGACGGCGGCAGGGTACGGCAATTGGTACAAATCGGCCTGGCGGACCCGGCAGTTTCCGCAATCCGCCCGTTCCAGGTTGGCGCGCGCCACGGCCAGCATTTCGCGGGACAGATCAATGCCCTGGAGGCGCCGGGCGCGGGGGGCCAGCAGTTCAAGCATACGCCCGGTGCCGGTGCCGACATCGAGCAGGTTTTCAATGCCGTCCCCGGGCAGCAGGCGGGATATGACTTTTTCGACCTCGGCGTCGTCGACATGAAGGGAGCGCAGCTTGTCCCAGCTTTCGGCGTTGTCGCGGAAATAGGCCGCCGCCGCCTCGGCGCGTTGGCGCTTGACCTCGGCCAGACGTTCCCGGTCCCGGGTGAGCACCTGATCCTGGACCCCTTCGTCGGGCAGCAGCACGTTCAGGTGCTGGGCGACCTCGGCTCCCGGTCCGCTTTCGGCCAGGCGGTGAAAGACCCAGCTTCCCTCGCGGTGACGGGTCAACAGCCCGGCTTCGGTCAACAGCTTCAGATGACGCGAGATGCGGGGCTGGCTTTGACCGAGAATGTGGACCAACTCGCTGACCGTCAATTCACCCCGGGTCAACAGGGCGACGATGCGAAGCCGCGTCGGTTCCGCCGCCGCCCGGAGCGCCGCCAGCAACACGTCCATGTGGCCGTTCTCCGGGCCTTCCGCCCATAGGTCCCGCGCTTCCATAAGTCTATTCCGTCCGCCGCCGTTTTCAATAAGTATTAAAGACATAAACATATCTTTATATAATTTGCAAGGACTCCTTCGGCTGGTTCAAACTCGCCTATATTTTGTGGAATTGGGGTTGATGAACCCCAATCCCTAGTGTTATACCGATTCGGCGGTGGGATCGTCGGCGGTGCAAGGGACGCTCTGGAGATCCTGGGGGATTTTACCGGAAAGGAAGTTTATCGGTCGCATGAGTTGGCACCCGGCCCATGGAAGACATTTGCGCGTCGGCACCCTGGTGTTGGCGGTTTTTCTGGTTCTGGTGGGCGGCTGCGCGACGGCGCCGGATGCCGGCGACCCCGAGGCGGTGGCCGAATTCAACAAGGTCAACGATCCCGCCGAACCGGCCAACCGGGCGATTTTCGAGGTCAACCGCGGCCTCGATACCGCCTTTCTCAAACCCGTGGCCACGTTCTACCGGGATGTCATCCCGCAATTCTTCCAGGACCGGATCAACGACGCGCTCGATAACCTGCGCGCGCCGGTGATCTTCTTCAACGATATCCTGCAGGGAGAACTGGACCGGGCGCTGGCCACGGCGGCCCGGTTCATGGTCAATTCCACCATCGGCATCCTGGGGGTGAACGATATCGCCACCGAAATGGGCATGGAAGGCCATAACGAGGACTTCGGCCAGACCCTGGCGGTTTGGGGCATGCCGGATGGTCCCTATGTGGTGTTGCCGCTGTTCGGGCCGTCCAATCCCCGCGATACCGTCGGCATCATCGTCGATTTCCTGGTCGATCCGTTCAATCTTTGGGCTTCGAACAGCAACCGGGATTTCGCCGTTTTCGCCCGTACCGGCACCCGCGCCGTGGACCTGAGGGCGATCCACATGGAAGCCCTCGACAGTCTGGAAAAGACGTCGCTTGATTATTACGCCACGCTGCGCAGCCTCTATCGCCAGCGCCGGGCCGAGGAAATCAGCAACGGCAAGGGGTCGGCCAATCTGCCCGCGCCCGGCCTGGGCCAAGCCCCACTCGAAGATGGCCAGCCCCCCCGGGTGATGGTATAAAAACCACCGAAAAGGCTTTGCGGATACGTTAACCATGCTCAATCGACGCCGTTTCCTGGCGGTCCTGCTGGGGCCCGCCTTTATATTTGTCCTGGTCCTGCCCCCGGGCGGGGCTTTCGCCGCTGGATCGGAAGCCCGCGCCGGGGCCTTCATCCAATCGCTGTTCCTGGAAGCCATCGAATCCCTGACCCAGCCGGACACCTCACGCGAGGAGCGGATCAAGCGGTTCCGCCGGTTGTTCAACGCCCATTTCGCCGTCCGCTCGATCGGCAAGTTCGTGCTCGGCCGCCATTGGCGCAAGGCGAGTAAGGACGAACAGGCGGAATACTTAAACCTGTTCGAGGACCTGATGGTGGTGTCCTACGTCGACCGCTTCCAAAGATACGCCGGCAAAAACCTGAACATCCTCAAGACGCGGGCGGAAAAAGGCTCCGCCGTCACCGTGTTCACCGAAATCACCCGGCCCGGCGGCGCCAAGCCGGCGCAGGTGCTGTGGCGGATCGGCGCCAGGGGCGAAATCATGAAAATCCTCGACGTCATCGTCGAGGGGGTGTCGATGAGCCAGACGCTGAGATCCGATTTCGGGTCCATCATCCGCCGGAAGAACGGCAAGGTTTCCGGCCTGCTGAAGGAACTGCGGGTCAAGACGGCGTCGCTGAAGGCCGAAAAGTCCAACTAGGGTCTTTCCGGCCCAAATTGAACCATTCTGACGGAGCGATTTTGTGCCAGGATCAAGCAAGGAAGCGCAGCGCGTATCCGAATACGGGCAAGATT
>NZAZ01000060.1 GCA_002686255.1 Rhodospirillaceae bacterium | reverse complement strand
GGCCTCGGTGTCGAACTACACGTTCGAACGGGCCGGGTTACCGGCCAGGCCCTCACGCTTGATGGGTCAATCGTCCACACGAGCTTGTTCAGGAAGTGATGAAAGAAGTGCAACCAGCCGATCTGTACACATACTCAGGTATGAACACAACCGACCTGGCCGGACCCATCGCCAAAGTGCGAGTCGCCCCCGCCGACCAGTCGAAAATGGAGACCCCATGACCCGGTTCTTGTCCAAGTCCTGTCCAAGCGCAGCGAGCATCGGCAGGAAACTGCAGGAAACTGAGGGATTCCTCCATGCAGAAAACACCCGGTGAACCGGCGGATTCCCCGTGATTGCTGGCGCCCCTGACAGGACTCGAACCTGTGCACACGGCTCCGGAAGCTGTGGAAGAAGCCCAGGGAGCTGTTGGACACCTATTGGAAGATCTGGTGATCGACCCCTCAAACATCTTGGTGCTTACCGGCCATAGGGACGTACGAGATCAGATTCGAAACGATGCTCCCGACGGCACCTTCGTCTCCTGGGAAGAGCGGCAAAACGGAGGGGTGATCTGCGAGACGATTCACCGGTCAAAGGGCCTCGAACGAGACGCAGTGGTTGTGGTCACCGAAGACAAGGGCCTCTCACGCCACCTCCTCTACGTGGGACTGAGTCGCGCAGTTTCCCACCTCGTAGTAGTTGCACCTCAAGAGTTGCTTGACCGAATGGTGTAGCGGCACGAGTAGGGAGTGGATCTTTCGGGGACCTCAGTGGACCCGGATCGGGAATGGCCATCAGGTCTTGATCTCAGCGACGGCCTGACCTACTAACACTGGCGAGTTGTCTGCCCGAATAAGGCGTCCGCGATCGCTCGGCATCATCTACCTAAGGCCTTTTGCGCGTATCTACACCTGACGGCTCGGTGTCGCCTCACCCTATGGCCGGGAGCGCCTGTCGACTCCTGGGAGATCTGGCTCACCCGCCGTGGTGGGCGTTCCGGCGCCCAACAACACATGAGACCCATTTAATAATGAGTCTTGAGGGCTACCTGACCCGGTTGTCCTGGTGTTAGGACCGAACCCGCTTAGTACAGGGGGTGGGACTTTTCTTTTGGATGTCCTTTTCCGGTGTTTCTGTGGGGTAAATAGGCCGAGCACCCCACTGTGTGACGATTGTCATAGTGGATGTCTAAGGTGTGAAACGTGGTCGCTGCAGGGCGTATCAAGGACGTGTTGGAAGACATGGGCTTTCTGGCGATGGGTAGGCAAGGAAACTGGCCGATCCCGCCGGAGTCGAGTCGAGAATACGCGGCCGTGAACTGGTCGAGTGCTGGGATGGCTCGCACCAAGAATCGGGGCGCTGAGATCCCAACGAGTGCGCTCGAGGAACTCGAAGCGTTCGCCACCTCAGGTCACGATGATCAACTTTCGGAGGTTCTCGACATTTGGGCGTGGTACGCCCCGATCCATTTCTTCGGCGACCAGTGGGGTATCTACATCAGACAAGAAGCGCTTCTCATCCTGGCGGGACGGATCGGAGGTCGTCTGACCAAAGACAAGATCACGGATCAGTCAACGGCCTGGGATCTGCTTCGAAGCGCCCTGTACGCCCTTTACTTTCACGAGGCGTTCCACCACTACGTCGAGTCGTTTGCGATCCGTCTCGAGTTGATCGAAAACGAAAGTCGATACGAGCCCTACCACAACACGGTCCACCGGCAATCGGGTGGAGAAGGTGAGCCCGTGGAGGAAGCTCTGGCCTGTGCCGAGATGTTGCGCCGAGAGAGGAAAGAGTCCGGCCTGAAGACACTCTCGGTTGATGTCCGGCGGGCGACTCGTCAAATGCTCAAGGAGTGGATCCCCAGCCTTCCGGATGGGTATCGGAACGGCGTTGACCTCGTCGAGGAGACGAGTTTCAAGGCGGCCCAAAATCGTCTCAGTTCGCAGATCCAGACTGCCAGACGAGATTCCACCGATAAAGAGTTGCGGTGGCGGCTGATTCGCCGAGACATGTACAGGGGGATGTGCGACTGTCGGAGTCACACGTACCTGGTGGGTACGGGGTCCCCTTCGAGTGTCGGAGGCTTGTGCCTCCCGGCCAGCGGCGCGAAATCCTCAGGTTCTAGGTGACTCCACAGTGATGTCAGCTTGCGCATGTATTGAGAGTGACTCATGGCGCTGTTAGACGACTACCACCAGAGGTTGGCGGAGCACTTCACTGGACTCGTTACGACCCGCACGGAAGAAGTCAACCGGTTCGGTTCCGTGGTCCAGCAAGTCTTTGCGATTGAACACGGCCTTTCTGAGGAAGAGCTCGAGGAGATGAGGAGCGCACTCAGAGAAACCCTGAGTGCGGGTAGGCCTCTAGGGCCCTCTGTGTTGCCGCTTGTTGTTGTCGCTACTGAAGTGGCGTTCGAATACACGGGCGAATATTGGCCACCACTATTTGAGGCAATCGGAGTTGAAGACACTCACAGGTGGCGGAGACGAGTCTGCGACTACTTCCAGGACTTCGCTGACCGATACAACGGACCGCGGCCGTCAGGACCGTTCGCCGAGCACTTCAACCTCATCGTCTGGCCGCTCGCAAACGCAATCATTGCAAAGGACCTGCAGAAGCACCTCATTCGTTCCTTGAAATCGGTGATTGCGAGGCACGACCCAGCCCGCCCTTTGAGGCTGTACTCCCCCGATGAACTGGGAAACCTCATTGGTTCTCAGGTGTCCGCTGACCTGTCCGCGCCTTTTCGGTACACGAAGCTTTGCCAAGATACGGAACTCATAGGGACGGTGACTCTGGCCTACGTGGGCGGTCACGGAGATGATGCGTTCAGCTTTCCCGATGCGGCCACGATGAAAAAGATCACCGGTGGCCTGAGCGACACCGACCAGAGCGACCTGAAAGACATACAAAGAAAGGAAAGGGACAAAAGTAGGAGGTGGGAAAGGGAGAGACGCCAGAGGAGGGGAGAGGGTCGCGGTGGATGGGTCCAACAACGAACCGCCCCACTACTTCGGGTTGTTCTCAAGGACAGAGCCTGGTTCGCCGAGGTGCAACTACCCGACCCGGCCTCTCTCGTTCGCTTAGTCCCCTTACTAGATGGGGAACTTCGAAACCGGAGGCTGTGGATAGCGGGTTGTGACCGCCCAGTTGAGGCGGGACAGATTTTTCGCCATCGAAACTGGAACTTGCTGAAAACTTGGCCACCTGATGGTGAACCACTTATCAAACTCGACGGTGTCGATAGCGAGGATTTGATCGCGCTCCGCCTGAAGAAGCATTGTTCGCTTGCCTCCGAACCGTGGCTCTTCGAACTGGAAGACCCAACCTCCGGTCCAGAACGAATAGGAAAGATCGTTCGGCCGGGGGGCCAGTACTTGCTGATCCGTCGTGAACCTATTGTCGATCCCCCGGGATGGGCCGAAACCGTCGAGTGCGGCACATCAGATGTTTATGCCTACCGGATGGACCTTCCAAAGGAACTTGATCCGGCTTGTTCTAACTTGCTCAAGGAATTGGAACTTGAGCCCAGGGTCGGTATAGGAGTGGCTCCCGTCGGTTTACCGCCCGCCTACTGGGAAGGCGACGGAGTTGCTGAGTGGACTTTGGGTGAACCAGTCGTGCTTCGCGTGTCGTGCTCAGGTTCTCCGGCTTCGTATGAGGTCAAGGTTGATGGAGGTTTCGAGAGCATCCGCCAGCCTTGGCCTGATGGAGAGCAAACCGTCTATGTCCAGTTCAAGGATCTGGCAGTGGGAGAGCACGATGTCGAGGTCTCCTTCTTATTTGACGATCAATCCGAGTGGCCAGTTAGTGATGAGTTCGAGATCAATATTCGGCCCGAATACACAGGGTCGAATACCCGTCAGGCACTCAGGATTCACTCTCTATCGGAACGGCCCAGTTTGAATAACCTTTGGCTTGGCTCTACTGACCTCGAGTTCACCGGTCCGGACGGTGCAGAGGTGCATGTAACCGTTTGTTTTACCACCAATGATGGGAGCGCTATTCCGGAGGCGTCGTTCAAATGCGAGTTACCTCTTAGTGCGCCTGATTGGCACAGCCGCTTTCGGGAGGAGGTGAGGACTCGTGAAGATCTCATTTTCGCCTATGACGAAGAGTTGATGGAGGGTTGCTCAGTCCAGATCGACCATTCTGAGTTTGGCAACCACAGAGTTGACTTTGATCGCTTCTACCCGCCTTTCGTGTGGCAGTTCAGTTCGGACGAGCGTGGTTACGGGGTCAAGTTGCGTCTTGCTGACCGTATTGATCCAGATGGACTGGTGGGTAATCAGTACACGTCCCTTGTTGCTGACCGGCCCAAGGAGAATTTCGAGCTTGTTCCAGACATCGTTCATCGGGCTTCGCTGGGGGCGCTATTTGAGGCCGAGACTGAAAGTGACGAGATCACTGCCCTTGTCCCTCCGGAAGAAGATGGTGAGGTAGATGCTGAGTTCTTTCGAAGCAGTTATTTCGACGCGGGTCACCGAGTGTGGCCCACCTACCACCTCGTCGAGATATATCAGAAGTGGGCCACGGCAGAGCCGCCTCCGGAGGTACCGTCCGAAAAATTCCGTCAACGGGTGTGCAGAGCTCTCCTCTCCCACATGGCGGCTGTGGTGTGTGGAGACCTTTGGGGCGAGGTCGAGGAGAAGGCGTTAGGAGACGACTGCTCCATTGAAGACCTATGCGAATTGCTGACCAACTATCAGGGGCCGAATAGAGAGATTCTGGCGGAACTTGTCGAACGCCGTGCGGAACTCATCGCGCTGCCACTCCCGCAGCGGTACGCCGCACTTGAAGTAGCTCTATCTAGATGCGTCGAATCGGCTGAAAGAGCCTCCTCGGTCTGTTCGCTCGTCAAGTTGGCAGCCAACCCATCCCTGTTCGACCTGGATTCAAACGAGTTGAAAAGTGCCGCCTCCGATGCAGAGAGATGGCCGGCGCTGTTGCGCGTAACTAGAGCCCTAGTCCTCTTGGCGTATTTCCAGGGTCAGCGCACCGCTGAAAGTGACCTCTACCGGGGTTGGGAATGGAACTGATTAGCCGTAGTGCAGACGAGGTCAGCCGCGAACTAGTACGACTTGTTGTCGAGAGCCGCGACGATCTTGAACTCGGTTCTCACGAGGTACTCGCACAACTTGTCCGACGGGTTGCATCGTTCAAATGCCCGACAACGAACAGAGAACTCGCGAAGCCTGTTCTCGAGTCGTTGAAGGGTCTGGTCGGAGAGGAGCAACTGAGTGATCTAAAGGAACTGCTCCTCGGAGAGCGTGACGATGGCCTGATTGACAGCCTCATTGGCTGTGGGGATCTCCAAGAGGTCACGCCAGCCGGAAATCACGGTCATCCTGTGGGAAAGCAGTTGTACCTGGGAGCACCGGCGTTCCTGCGCCGGGACAACGGGGACTGCCTGGTAATCGGGATCCGGTCTGAAGGTCGACGACTTCTACCGGACTTCGAAGACCGAATTGAGCACACGGGACATGTGCGATGGTTCCGTTCCGTTGAGGGTGAGTCGCCAGCTTCGATTCTTGGCGGCCTCGAGCTAAGGGAACTGCTCGAACACGAGTGGTTGCGGCGGCCAGTGGAAGTCACTTCCGAAGAACTGGTGAGCAAATATGACCAAGCGCTCAATCGGGTGAACCCAATCGGTGGTGGCCAGATCGAAGGGCTCGAGTTGCTTGACTCAGGTCGACCATCGAGGAACTACCGCGCTCGTTGGGGGGAGCCAACCAGAACACACACCGGCAACTATGTGGCCAGACGGCCCCAGGCATATTCGGCTCCCCGCTGGTGTTATGTGGCAGTCGACAGTGGACAAGTGAAGTTTGCTCTTGACCTTCCCCTGCTCGACCCGTTCTGGGCCCGGGGATGCGACGAAGCATGGCGACTCCAGGCCGCCATCGACAAGAACCTGAATCACCCACTAGTTGTCACCGTGACCGGTCAGGATTCCGGTGAAGACCTCCTCAATATTCTTTCGATGCCACCACCAAGGTGGGTGCAAAGGCGCCTGGATACGGTCGGGCGGGTCATTCAACCGGAGAAGGGTTGGCCACGTTGGTGCTTCAGACGGGACGACGTAGATGAGGAGATCAGGTTCCTAGAGGCCATGATGTTCTGTCGGGTTGAGAGGAGATGACCATCAGTGAGTTCTGATCTAACAGCGATCGAAACCTTCGACCAGATCAAAGAGGCACTCCAGGACTACATTTCCGCCAGTTACCACATCAGCGACTCGGAACTAGTCGAGCGCCGCAAGGCACTACTCGAACAAGAAGGGGTCCTCTATCGAGATCCCTTCATAGAAAGCACCCGCCGGTACAAGACGTCGTCCAGTTTCTCGAGCTTGAACCTTCCACCGGAGGCGCTTGCCCTGTTGGAAATTCTTGCCTCTGAGCGTGCTGATGATGACAGCCCGCTGGCCTATGACCCGCCGTATACCCACCAGGCAGCCGCGTTGGAGGAGGTCCTGGCGGGAAAGAGTCTGGTCGTCACTACCGGCACCGGTTCAGGCAAAACCGAAGCCTTCCTGTACCCGGTGCTCTCCAAACTGGCTATGGAGGCACAATTGTCGCCGGAGTCGTTTTCTAAGCCCGCTGTGCGAGCACTGGTCCTCTACCCGATGAATGCGCTAGTGAACGACCAGTTGGGTCGTCTTCGGATGTTGGTGGGAAGCGATGCCGTCGCCGCGGCGTTCACGAACTGGGGGGGCCGACCGGCCCGCTTTGCCCGCTACACCAGTCGAACCCTCTACCCCGGTGTGCGCAGCTCGAAGAAGGACTCAAGCAAACTGGCGTCACTCAATCATTTCTACGTCAAACTCCTCAAGCAAGCGCGAAGTCACCCGTGGGCTGCAGAGCGCATTGACGAACTCAAGCGAAGAGGAAAGTGGCCGGCCAAGCCCAACATTACAGAGTGGTTTGGCTCAGGAAACTGGCGGCAAACAGGTTCGGGGCCATTTCGACGCGGCATTACTCTTCCTCAGGACCGCGAACTGCTCACCCGGCATGAGGTGCTTGAGACCCCGCCCGACATTCTCGTCACCAACTATTCGATGCTCGAGTACATGCTCATGCGGCCTCTGGAACGGCCAGTGTTTGACCTCACGCGGTCGTGGTTGGGGGAACACCCGAACAACTCGTTTCTGTTAATTGTCGACGAGGCGCACCTCTACCGTGGCGCGGCCGGCGCCGAGGTCGCACTCCTGTTACGGCGCTTACGTGACCGTTTGGGGATTCCTGCTGAACGGTTCCAAGTGATCTGCACGAGCGCAAGTTTCGATGACCCGAACTACGCCCGCACATTTGCTGCTGAACTCACCGGGAAAAACCCTGACGATTTTGCCGCGGCACTGACCGGAGAACTCGAAAAGCGTCCTGCATCTGCCATCGGGACCGAAGAAGACGCACGCGCCCTGGCCGCTGTTTCAGTGCGGAGCCTCTACGAGGCGAACGACGATGCAGGGCGACTGGCAGTAGTTCAGGAGTTCCTCGCTTATCGCCACGTCCAGCCCAGTGAACCAGTATCCGCTGCCCTCCATGAGGCCCTGCAGGATTTTCCACCTCTAAGCCTTCTCGTGAACATGACCATGGAAGAAGCGATTCCTCTTCGAGAGATTGGCTCGAAAATCTTCGAGGTAGCCGATCATGAACTTGTCGACCAAGCCGCCTCAAGTCTCATAGCTCTGGCGAGTTTGGCACGTCCCCTTGGTTCCGACTCGAGCCTGCTCCCAGCACGTGTCCATGGCTTCTTTAGGGGCCTTGTCGGGCTTTGGGCTTGTCTGAATTCGCAGTGTGATCAAGGAAGTACAGATAACGGCAGTGCTCCCGTTGGGACGCTCTACCACCAGCCGCGGGAGGAATGCGAACACTGTGGCTCAAGGGTCCTTGAGTTCTTCACCTGCCGGTTGTGTGGCGCGGCATACGTCCGTGCCTACACCGATGACCTAGAAAATCCCAAGTACCTCTTCGCCGAGGGAGGGGAGGAACTCGTCACGCACGCTGGGTTCGATGAGCCGTTACAACCGATCGACTTGTTGCTCGAAGAACCAGTTGAAGGCCAGCCTGTAATCAAGGAATCACTCGACTTGATTACAGGAGCTCTCGCGCCGCGGTCCCTGAATAATTCCCGTTCCGTCTACCGTCGCGATCCCAATGCATCGGGAAGGTCGGGTCAGCAATCGGGCCAACAGGAGCTATCGGGGGAGTTCTTCCCCTGCGGAAGTTGCGGAGACAATTTGCGGAGTTCGTCAAGCGTTCAGGACCATCAGACCAAGGGTGACGAACCGTTCCAAGCGCTGGTGCGGCGCCAACTCGAAGTCCAGTCCCCGTCAAAGCCACCAACCCGGTTTGCTCCGCTTCGAGGGAGAAAAGTTCTTGCCTTTTCTGATTCTCGTCAAACAGCGGCGCGGCTCGCCCCGAACCTAGAGAAGTACTCCACTCGAGACGGGTTCCGTCCGATGACGTTGCGTGGGTGGACGAGTTTGCTTCAAGTCGACGGCCTTTCCGCTCGCCTGAATCTTGAGCACCTCTATGCGGCGATCCTGATCGGAGGCGCGCAACTAGGGGTTCGACTCCGACCTGCTCTGGCTCCAGGCGAGACATTCCGCATGCAGGAAAGGGTTGAAGAGGCTTTAGGAAGCAACGTTCTCAGAGACCCCATGGGAAGCCTTGCTCTTTTAATGCAGGTCGCAGCAGAGAACCCTCCAAAAGCGTTGTTGAAAGAAGCGATCCCCCTCCTTACGAACAGGCAGTGGGGCCTTGATCAACTCGCCCTGGCGTCGATTCGAGAAAACGACCAGCACACCGACTTCATAACTCAGCTTCCCGACCTCGGGTCGATTGCCACAAACGACACTGAGAAACTCGAACTCGTACGGACTTGGTTGGGCTACTGGACGAGACCCGGGATCTGGTTTCAAGCAATGGACATCGAGTGGGAGGGCACCATGAATGGCGTCGACTCGCACACCGGGAACTTCCGGGATTTCAACAGGTGGCTTGCCCCGGAGGTTCGAGACTCTTTCAAGACGGACTGGCTGCCCCAACTCCTCTCCCGCTTTTGTGAACGGAGGACGGACAAGAAGTTCAGGATGCTTGCTAGTGAGTTGTCGCTCGACCTCTCGCCCAGATGGACCATCTGCAATTCCTGTCGAACTGTCCAGCGATCGGTATTGGGTTCCACCGAGTGTCTCGGCTGTGGGACAGATGCAGTAGTTGCCCTAGATCCTGATTCTGATCCGGTTTTCAGTGCCCGAAAGGGCTTCTACCGAAAGCCCGTGGTCGCTGCTCTAGAGGACCCTCCAAGACCACCGGTTGCTCTAATCGCTCGAGAACACACCGCTCAGTTGAACTCTCCGCAGCAGAGCAGCGTTTTTTCAAAGGCTGAGGAATACGAGTTGCTGTTCCAAGACGTTGACCTGGGAGAACTCCAAGATGGGAGCGAGGCGTTTGCCATTGATCTGCTCTCTTCGACTACCACCATGGAGGTTGGCATCGATATCGGCACCCTCTCCGGAGTTGCGCTACGAAACCTTCCCCCCGCGAGATCGAACTATCAACAGCGGGCAGGCCGTGCCGGTCGCCGGGGAACTGCCGTGGCCACTGTTCTGGCATTCGGGAATGCCGAGAGTCACGACGACCACTACTTCACTAATCCCGCCGACATGATCAAGGGTCCGGTTATCGATCCAACCTTGACTCTCGACAATCCAAGCATCGCGAGGCGGCACGTCACCGGCTACCTCCTCCAGCGCTACCACGAAGAGCGAATGCCTGATATCGATCCTGAGGAACAACCCCAACTCTTTGCGGTGCTTGGATCGGTTGAAGCGTTTGTCTCCGAGACGCAAGACCTAAACCGGGTCGACTTCCAGGACTGGCTTGAGACCAACGAAGATCGTCTCCGAGAAGCAGTCGATAGTTGGCTACCGATCCAACTGGCCGGTAGTGACCGAACAGACCTCATCAGGAACCTGGCGTCCGGGACGCTTGCCGAAATCGACCGTGCCGTACCGGAGTTTTTGGATAGGCAGGACGACCAGACCTCAGATGTCGAATCTGAAGGCGAGGATTCAACGGCCGGGGATGGACCTGATGATGAATCGAGTGAGGACGTTCCTACGGTCGATTTAGAACCCGAAGAGCCGAATGCTCATGACAAGAACCTGCTTGACCGGCTCTTATACAAAGGAGCACTACCCCGGTACGCGTTTCCCACCGACTTAGCTGCGTTCTACGTGTTCGACGGGGACCGGTACACCGACTATCAGCCTGAGTTCCTTTTCGCACCCACCCACGGGCTTTCCACGGCGCTGAACCAGTACGCCCCGGGAAGGCGAATCTGGATCGACAACCGAGAGTGGGAGTCCGGCGCGCTGTATTCCCCTATGCGTGACGATTTAGCCAACGCCTGGGCTGAAAAGTGCCTTTACTTCGAGTGCGAAACCTGTGGTTTCGCCACGACAGATGTCCCCGGGGCAAGAGGAGATCGCGTCGACTGTCCTGCCTGTGGCACCGAGGATTCTTTGGGCCCAGCGATGAACTGGATCGTTCCGCCAGGGTTTGCCCACCGCCATGACCTGCCCCCTGACACGTCACCGAATGACAATCCCGAACTCAGTTACGCGACCCGGGCAAAGTTAAGAGCCCCTTCGCCCCCACCAGCAGTTTGGGAATCAGTCACAGGACGGATCCGAAGCCATTTCGAACGTGACCGCCTGTTGGTCTCAAACTCCGGCCCTAGGGGCGACGGCTACTCCCTCTGTACTTCCTGTGGGCTCATTGAACCCACAACACTGGGTTCGGGCAACACTGCAGCACCACACAAGAAGCCATACCCCACCAAGCGGCATCCCACCTGCACGGGCTATTCCACGGACGGCCTCGTTTTAGGTACCGATTTCTTCGCGGACATCCTGCTGGTATCGCTCGAAGTGGATGCACCAGTCAATCTCCAGGCTCGTTTCTTAGCCACCAAAGTTGCTCTTCGCACCATCGCAGATTCGCTCAGCCTTGCTGGGGCAAGGATGCTAGATATCGACCCCACGGAGTTGCAGGCAGAGTTCCGTCCGGCCCAATCATCGAAGGGGCACGCGGGACTAGAGGCCGAGATCTATCTCTACGACACGCTCGCAGGCGGTGCGGGCTTTGCTCAAAGCGTCGGAAAACTCGGTGTAGACCTCTACGAGACAGCTCTGAAGATACTCAGTGACTGCCCTGGTCGTTGCGACCGTTCCTGCTATCGATGCCTTCGGAGTTACCAGAACAAGCTCGACCATATGGATCTCGACCGACACCTAGGTGCCAGTCTCCTCAGATATCTGCTGGGTAATGACCCCGAGCCTGTTCTGCCGACCAGGCGACTTGCTAGTGCTGCTAGACGGCTTTGTGCCGATCTCGCGCAGACCGAACGTGTAGGGGCATCGTTCGAACAGGATGCGACTGTTGCCCTGCCAGGAATTGGCGATGCGAAAGCATCAATCCTCGCAACGCTCGGGGACAAGAAGTTGATCGTCGGTATACATGGCCCGCTGACTCCCGGCCGCACAGCTAATCCGGACTTGCAGAAGGCGATGGACTACCAGGCGGATGTGCCGGTAATGCTGGTAGACGAAATCCGGGTTTCAGCAAATCTTCCAGCAGTGACCCTTGAAGTGCTCCAGCGGCTCGAAGAACTTTGAACCAAGCCGCTGGTGAACCGTTCGACACGTCTGTCGAGGGCCACTCTGGATCCTGGCCGGAACTCCCAAGCACCTGGAGTTTTTCTTCCCTAAGCGAAGTTGAGTCATGCGCCCGCCGCTATTCGTTAGACAAAGCGACCTATCCGGACATCTGGGAACGCTCTGGATACCCGGGGCTCCCGTCGCTGCCGCAGATTGAGGGCAATGTCGTTCATGGCTGTCTCGAACAGATCATGAACGAGATCAACGGTGTTTCTAACGCAATGCCTCACCCCGAGCGAGTGGTCGCTGCGCTTCAGTCTCTCGGCGGCTATTCGACTGTCATCAACGCGGCTGTTGAGACAGAGGTGAACAAACTTCGGGCAAACCCAAGGTCCCGTGATCGGGTAACCAGCCTCGAATCCGAGCTGCGACGCAAACAAGGTGAGATGCGCCTCGACATCCAGATTCGCCTTAGTCGTGTCCCAGATCTATCCGGTGCTCCCAGAGTTTCAACCGAGTCAGGGCACGTGCCGAGAGGCAGAGCCCTAAGTTTCGGCTCACATCCAGAGGTACGACTGGAGGCCTCAGCCCTGCGACTTACCGGTATAGCCGACCTCATCGTTGTGGAAGAAGAAGCATGCGAGATTCGGGATTACAAGACAGGCCAGCCGAAAGAGGGGCATGAGGACCAACTTCGCTTCTACGCCCTTCTGTGGGCCAAGGACAGCGAAAAGAATCCGCGCGAAATCCCGGTGACCCGACTTGCGGCTGACTACAAAGATGGCGAGCAGGTCTTCGATCCCCCAAGCGAGCAAGATCTTGAACGACTTGAAAACATTGTGCGAGATCGTGTCGCATCTGCCGATGCGGCAGTGACGGCTGGGCCGCCTGAGGCACGCCCCTCGCCGGAGTGTCGTAGCAACTGGTGCCCGGTACGTCACCTCTGTGACGAATACTGGGCCTCGGAATTCTCCGCCCCAGATCCAGAACCCGGGTTTTGTGACCTGGAACTTACCGGAACTGATGAAAGTGGCCCCCGGAGTTGGTTCATGAGTTCCGTTCACTACTCCGAACGGTTGTTGGTTCGAGCCAAGACCCCCACTCAGGCGGACGCCATCAGCGAGTCTTCAGATCGAGGCGTTCGAGCTCTGAATGTTCGAATCACTGAGAGCGAGGAAGGGCCAATGACAGTGCGCTTGACTCGCTTTTCAGAGGTATGGCCCCTGGTCTCCTCCCCGAACTCGTGATCCTCTGCTTCTGCAGTCCGAAAGAAGTCGATTGAAATGCTTAGTCTCCGAGGCGAAGTTGTTGATTGTCGCCTTCCGCTCTTATAGGCGGCAATCGGATACGGGCCCGGTGGGTGTCCGGTATGCCAAGGGTATTTTCGGCTAGACGCTCGAGAACGTCCGGGTTTGTGCACCGTCGGCGAAGCCATCGCGTGAACCACCAGTCGGTGATCCGTTTGATGTCATCAGACATGTCCAGCGAGAACAAATAGTCGGGTTCGTCTTCCATGCCGAGGACGTAGGGGGCCAGGTTCGAGACGAGCGAAACGCCGTAGAGAATTCTTTGTCGCCCGTGCCGAAGCAACTGGTCGGAGGGCCACCCTAGAACGCCCAACCCTTGTCGAATCTTTCGCATCTCCGGGTTGACTCCCTCTCCGAAGATGCTGTTCACGCGGATCCCGTTCCCGTTTTGCTCTGCAAGGGATACGAGGGCTCTTGTTGTTTCCGACGAAAGATGCGAAGTGCCAAAGGAACGTGTGCGTCCGAGCTTCTTGTACCTGATTGGCTGAGACGAACCGAGAACTTCAGGATTCATCAGAAGACGGTTGTACTGACTCGAACCACTTCCATAGAGCGAAGTAGTACCAACGAATACCAGATTCGACTTCCGACGGATGGGACGTCCAGCAATGGACGAAGCAATGTCACCGGCGTGGTCCTTGTACCGGGCTTTGTATGCCCTCACGACAGAAGGGCTAACAGAAAGCATCGCGACCAACTTGCCGCCTATGAGTTCGTTGTAAGGCGCAATGGCACCACAAACGGTCAGGTCAGCGATCTCGGTGCCGACGGTGTCGGACTTTGCTCTCCTGATGATCTGGGCCAGCGCCCGTTTTCCGGCCGGACGATCGAGTACTTCTCGGAGTCGATCTCCCGAGGGTTCGGGTTCGATACATGCCATCAGGTCGGCTCGGGCCTTGAGCAGTTTGGCTAGTTCAGAACAGCGCCTACTCCTAAAGAGGTCTGTTTGGGCACGCTTAACCCAAGCATCAGGGTCGCTGGCATCAACTGGTCCGAACTCAACTCGACTAGCGAGCCGGTAGTGATTCTGCTTGCAGTAGGACGCCTCTTCTTCGAGTGCTTCAATTTCGGAACTCTTTGGATGGTTCCAGAGATCCGGCCAGTAGAGGCCGTCCGCGATCAAGTCAGTCAGATAGATTTCGTCCAGCCGGGTCGCCAAGCGATCCTTGATCCAGTCGGCTATTTCATCTGTTGGCTCTGACGCGAAATCCTTAAGAAGTTGTTCGGGGTGCCAGCCGATCCAGGCATCACGTTCCGCGATTTGGATTACGGCACTTCCAAGAGACGCTATTCCGATGACCGGGTGTGACGACACTGCCCGATCACGAATCAGGATCGGCATCCCCCGTCCCGGCGTGCTCCGGTACTGGTTAGCCCACGTGTATCTGAAGTATCGCCAGATGTCGAGGAGTCGAAACCCGGTGTGCGAACACCTACCGTCCTTGGTAGCGACCGTTACATAGGGGTCGATTACCTCTCGAAACTGACTTATGTCGGTGACCTCTTGTCCTAGCGACCGGAGGGCGGCAGCAAGCTGTTCTCCGTCACGCATCAAAGAATGGATTGAGACGAACCTGCCGTTGTGCTCATGGGGGCTTTCCATTCGAGCTACGAACCTACGGACCGACGGTGTCGCCAGTTGTTCGTCCCGCTTGAGCAGTTCTTGAGTGCGCACCCGTTCTTTTTCAGCTATCGGGTCATCGAGGACTGATGCTGGAGAGGCAGTGATCGCGTTGTCGTCCGAGAGGCCTAGCGACCACCCTTGATTCGCCAGGTCACCCAAGACGAGAGCAGCGGCCCTGACTCCCGTCGCCCACTGGTCGGGAACTTCCAGCATCTGATGTGCTGAAGAGCACACGTGCCCGGATTCAGAGAGTTCAGTGACCCTGCCGCGGATCGCTTCAACCTCGTCGCTGTTCCAGTCCTCGGGAAATCGAAGCAGAAAGGTGGACTGGTTCACGTCATGCATTGAGAAATGTCGAGGTCACGTCAGACCACTCTTGCCGGAATGAGCGGAGGATTTCATCATTTCCACAGCGAACCTCTGCTCGAGCGGCTGCTAGTAAGACAAGGACCAGTTTCGTGGCATGCGCCCGATCGCTCAACTGGTCGCTTAGGGCGAGTGGTCGAAATAAGTCTCGTAAAACAGGATGGCGCACGTTTAGGAACAGGGTCAGGGTTCCAGCGTAGAACTCGAACTCGTATAGAGCGGTCGTCGACAACTCTGCAAGGCAGAGTTGAAACGCCCCGTCGGGATCCGACAGGAGCGGTCCAGCGGTTCTTCGGATCTCAGCGCCGGCTGTGCCATACGTGCAGTTCGGTAGAGGAGGGAGCGACCCCTTAACTCGTGATGCCGTCCGTTCTGCTGTAATCAGCGGAGTAGAGGACTTCGCCATCTCAAAGTGGCGTCGTACTCGTTGATTCAGGGCCCTTGCAACTGATTCAAGGTCAGGTTCGATGGCTACCCGCAGTTCCGGACTAGGCGAAATCTGCTGCTTTGTGTGCGTGATTCCGAACAACTCGTCCAGGGTCGGATCGAACCGAATCTCGCACCTCCACCAGTCGTCGTAGTTTTCACGACGTTTCCTTCCCATCAAGAACCATCCTCGGTCGACTTCGCGTCCAGCACGTACCACCGAGACGAGGGGAGCACCGGTGATCCCCAGTCTCCGTTTCTCTGCTTCGGCGAGTCGATGCCAGAGAAGGACGGGAAGTTCTGTGAAGCGAACCTCGACCACTCCGAACCCGGAAGGCCCTGACAACTGGTAAGTCAAAGTCTCACCGAACTGCGTAGCTCCAGTCGGCGTTGACTGGAAGAGATGATCAAGAGGCTCGACCAGTTCCCCGTTGACCCAAATTGAAGTTCCAGTCGCAATGTACTGTCGAAAGATCCGGCCTAGTTCGGCCCCCAGCTTTGACGCAATCGTCGACGTACGCTTGTACTCAAGTCGGTCGCAGCGACTCAGTTCAACATGTGTACCCGAGTCTCGCCCCTGCAACGGGGGAGGACTATCAATAGGAACAACTGCTGGAAGAGTTTGGCCCCTTTCCTCCGCTACTTCATCGAGGTCGAGGTAACAGTGATGGGCTTTACCGTCCCGCCAACTGAACACATCGACTCGTCTCGCTTGACTTAGAGAAGCGTTGGGGAGCCCCATTCCGTATCGGCCTAGCGACAATCGGTCGTTGAAGCGGCTGGAGCCACCGAAGGATAGAGCCCTGCCAAGGTCCGTTGGGTCCATTCCGTGACCGTCATCTGAAATTGAGATGTTTAGGGGGTGCTGCTCGCGTTGTGTTTCACTCACCGAGATTTCGACTGTCTCAGCCTCTGCCTGGATCGCGTTGTCGACCATTTCGGCAATTGCCATTGCTGTGTTCCTGTACCCAGAGTCACGTGTGGCTTCAAGAAACGCGGGAGTCGAGACAATGGGAGTCTGAGCGATAGAAGTTGGATCCGTGTGCGCTTTGATCTTGGTCTCCGTCCATAAAGGTCGTTGGCTGTCGCAGTTTGTCGGAGCGTCGTCACGGGAGCCATGCGCACAGAGAGTGGTGGTGCCCGTCGCCGTCTGTTGGGGACAAGACTGCAGACAGTGCGCCATTCCAGGCTTGGATTAACTTACCTACCGCGAGTGTTGTAACGAACACCCGTGACTCAGGGCAATCCCTTGCGCCTGCCGGAGGATCGAAACCTGACATAGCTATCCCCTTTTTGGCGTTGTTCGATGGTGTTGTCGGTACCGATGGGGAACCGGAGATTGGAGGGCTGCCCTGACCTTGTAAGAGGCGAGGTGCCAGTTGCCGCAGACTTTGCACCGGTAGGGCCGTTGTCCGCGATTGATCTGGAGCGCGGCGGCTTTGCTGGGGAAGTTCCTCTTCGCATCACAACGTTCTACTTGGTGTTCGCGACGCGCTATGCGTGCCAACTTTGAGTACTTGTCGGCCATGACCACAACGTAAATGGACGGTGTGACAGTCCTGGATGGTCTCGGCGAGTCGGGCCTTCGGGTTGAGATGACGACAGAGGAGGGCGACCCGTAGCCCGTCGCTTTATTGGATGTTGTTTGGGGTCAGGCCGCCGGACAGGCCGAGACACTGCGTGGCCGCGTGACCAAGGCGGTCGGTCACGACGACCCGACCGTTCGCAGGGGCGAGGCCAGAGCGGTCGTG
>NZAZ01000059.1 GCA_002686255.1 Rhodospirillaceae bacterium | reverse complement strand
TGAAGAAAAGAAAGTGGTCATGGAGATACTGGATACCGGTGTATTGTCCGAATTCTATGGATCCAACGTGGATCGATTCTGGGGAGGGAAGTACGTTCGGTCGCTGGAAAAACAGTGGACGGAGTTTTTTGATGTTAAGCATTCACTGTCGTTTAACTCCGCCACTTCAGGACTGATCGCCGCTGTCGGCGCGCTGGGTATCGGTCCGGGTGATGAGGTCATCGTGTCCCCCTACACCATGTCGGCGAGCGGGACATCCATTCTGTTTTATAACGCAATTCCCGTCTTTGTCGATATCGAGGACGACTATTTCTGCATCGACGCCGATAAAATTGAAAAATCCATCACCCCGCATACCAAGGCCATAATCGCTGTTCATCTTTTTGGGCAACCGGCGGACATGACGTCGATAATGGAGATTGCCCGAAAGCATGATCTTTCGGTCATCGAAGATGCCGCCCAGAGCCCCGGGGCGATGCAGAAAAACCGGTATACCGGCACAATCGGCGACATTGGGGTATTCAGCCTGAATTGCCACAAAGCGATACAAACCGGGGAAGGGGGCATGTGTGTTACGAACAACCCAGAACTCGCAAAGCGGTTGGCCCTGATTCGAAATCATGCGGAAGCGGTGATTGCCGGGGGAATGGAAGTCAAGGATCCCGCCAATATGATCGGTTATAATTTCCGACTTACAGAACTTCAGGCTGCTATCGGTAGGATTCAATTAGAAAAGCTGGAAGAGATTAATCGATCGCGCCAAAATTATGTGGACTATATAAATAGGATGTTGGGTCAGGTTGACGGCATTCATGTTCCAGCAGTGAGAGATGAATGTACTCATGTATACTATAACTACAACATCCAGGTGGATGAAGAAGTGTTAGGTTTACCGCGTGATCTGCTCGTACGTGTTCTGCAGGCAGAAGGTATTCCTGTTTGGTCCGGCTATGTTAAGCCATTGTATTTGTACCCTTTATACAGTCAAGGAGGAGTATATGGTAAAGTTGGATGCCCGTTCTCTTGTACATATTATAAGGGATTAAAACAGAAATATGCGAAGGGATTGTGCCCGGTGACGGAATCGGTGAATGATAAGATTATTTGCATGCAGGATTTACGAGGAATATTAAAAGAAGATGATCTGAAGGATGTCGGAGTTGCATATTATAAGGTGGTAGAGAATAAAGAAAAAATATTGAATTGGGCTAAACTAAATACAAATAATAAACAAGAGTCCAATATAGTTCATCAATGAGTAGAAAAATACTGTTTGTATGTCAAGATCCTGGAGGTACGAATGCCATTGCCCCAATAGTTCCCGAATTAGCTTCAAAGAATAAATTCTCGCTATATTCATTAACCCGCAATTTTGCAGTGAACTTATTCCCAGATGATGAATTCTGCAAACATATTCCGTTACTGCAGAAGGGAGATATATCTAAGGAAGCAGTATGTGATTTGTTGAATGATATAAAACCTGAATTAATAATCACTGCAACATCTCAAGATCCGCATTCAATTGATAAGATAACTCATTCTATTGCTAAGGAATGGGGGATCATCTGTGTTAGTATCCTAGACTACTGGTGTAATTACATTGAGAGATATAGCCAAATTGACCCTTTTGTGAAGTTGAAATATTTACCGGATTATATATTCGTTATGGATAGGTTCGCTAAGATTGACATGTTACGTGAAGGATTCCCACCGGAACGCTTAGTAGTAACGGGTCATCCTTATTTTTCATGGTTATATAATAACAGAAAAATGCTTGGTGACGATCAAAAGGTTAAGTTAAAGAGTAAACTTGGGCTTAAGGGTAAAAGAGTCATATGTTTCATCAGTGAACCATCAGAGTATCTGAAATTTGATAATCGATACCGCTTCTCGAAGCCCACAGCAGGTGGGGAGAGGACCACAGTCGTTCTTCAGTCCTTTTTGGATATTTTACAGGAAATATTTGTTGGTAATGGAAGCAACATTACGGTTGTTAATCGTCTTCACCCGAAAAATTCATTATCTGATTTTCGGTGGATAGATTATTCAAAATATAACTTCGAAATTAAACATTATGAAGCAACAGAAATAGATAAACATGATATGATTCAAATTTCAACATTAATTGTGGGAATGACTTCTAGCCTCTTACTCGAATCAATAATTTATGACATTCCGACCCTAAGTATCATTCCGAAAGCTTCTGAGGAAAACATACTCATTTCGAATCGCTATGGTAAAGAATATATGGCTCGTACACCAATGGAACTCAAGAATTTCATGATGAATTGGTTTCATTCATTTAATTCAACAACTAAGTGGAAATTTTTTCGCAGGAAAGTATTATCCGTTGTGTGTCGCAACAATTGTGCAATTGACAAAATCATGAGGATTACGGATGGATGTTGAAAGGAGAACGGCTACAATTAATGACAAGTTTTTAATAGGTGAACGTATTTATTTAAGGCCGTTGAAAGAAGATGATGTTCACGGGCCTTATTTAACATGGTTTAATGATCCCGAGGTCTGTAGATGGAATAGACATCATATTTTTCCATATACCATTGATGAGGGCCTGGCTTACATAAGAAAACTGAAAGGTAACCAACGAAAACTCGTTTTGGCATTAGTCTGTAACAATAAAGAAATGCATATCGGAAATATTGCATTAGACAAGATCGATATCACAAGTCGTTCAGCTGAATTCACGATTTTGATCGGAGACAGGTCTTATTGGGGGAAAGGCTATGGAAAAGAGGCGGCGAGATTAATTTGTGACCATGCTTTTTTAAGAATGAACATCCACCGCATCGGATGCGGAATGATTGAGGGTAATGTTGCGATGATGAAATTAGCAACGCACCTTGGCATGGTTCAGGAAGGTCGAAGACGTGAAGCGTTTTTTAATCAAGGGCGATATTTTGATATAATTGAATATGGTATCATCAAAATGGAATATTTAAAACGATTTAAATTGTTTTTATTCAAGTAAGAATATGCATTGGAATATATTAACCTTAATTTACGGGTATCGGAAATTATCGTTTAATTATGAAATTGTGTGACGGTATTCACCTTAACAGGAAAAAAATGAAAAAGAGATTTAGAATTTTATTACATTCAATGATTTTTAAAAGAGATTTAGGGACAATATACATTTTAGCTAATTTACTAGAGAACTTGGGCTGCGAATGTTTCATTGCAAATAATACGAATTACATGTCAATAATTTCGAAATTATGGAATCCTCACGCAGTACTATATGTGACGTTGAGCAGAACCAAAGGTTTAAGACAATATTTTCCGCATGCCAAATTATTCTTGTATAGTGCTGAAGCGGGAGATGGTAAGAAACTTTCAAGAGAATTGCCAATAATTGAAGATGAATTTCTGTTTAATACAATTTCTAGAGTATACTTATGGGGCAATAGTGTCAAAGAAATACTGTTGGAGAGGCGAGAAAATTTGGGCAGCAGCAATTTTTTGTGGAAAATGGAGGATTCGGTCCGAGATAAATTTATAGTTGCTGGTAATCCTCATTTGGATAAGATTAAATATGCACAACCTCTTAATGATATTCATAAACATAAAAAAATAAAAATAGGCTTTATCGGGAAATTTAATTATATTAACAAGAAACGATCAGATCGTCTCTTAAGAATAATTTTGAACTACAACCCGAATGATCCTAATTTTGAATTAGGAACAAATCAAATGCTTTTTCAAATTAAATTGTTAAGTTGTTATTGTTATATCATCGAAAAATTGGGTTGCAAGGATTACTCATTTTCGATTCGCCCTTACGTTGCTGAAGAATTAGATAGTTACAGTAAATCACGAACAGTAATGAATGGAAAATTAGAAATAGATAATTCAATAGATTTTAGTACATGGGTTTCTCAACAAGATATTTTAATTGGCTCTATTTCAACTACTATTGCTCAAATTGCTATGGCTAAGAAAACTTTTATTGCCCTCGATTTGCTTAACGATAGTAAATTAAGAGATTATCAAAGAAATATTATTCCAACAATGAAAGAAAACTGTCCTGAAAATTACGAAGAATTGTTTTATATAATTGAGAACTTCAAGGAATTTAGATTACCGTCTCCTTCGCTTAAGATCATTCTAGATTCATATTATAATTTCAACAAAAAAGATTCTGTCCTTTTAACAGTTGCACAGGATATTGTTAAAAATATAGAGAAGGAAAATGTAACAAGGAATATGCGAATTCCAGAAAATATTTTTAATTTAATATCTTACTTCAACGTACGGTACAATGAAATTGTAAAAGCTAAACATCACAAAAAGAGTTATAGTTATTTTAATTCCGGAATGCTTAAAATCCAATCTAGCAAAGAATTTGATTCAATTGTAAAAAATATAATAAAACAAAATTACGGAAACCCAAATTAGGAAAAAACTTAATGGATGGATCCATATTAATGATTACAGGTTCGATACGTTCTGGGACATCATTGATATCTCGAAGTGTCGATGCGCACCCACAGGTTACCTGTCTACTAGAACCTTATATGGGATTTTTTCGATCATACCGGAACGCATTATATGACAATTATCAAATACAAATCAATGATCCCAATCAACCGATAACCGATCATTTTCTTGAATCTGCAGAAATTTTTGAAAAATTCAAAATTGCAAATTTAAATATAACGCTTATTGATTCGTGGGAAGAACTTAAACCCAAATTAATTTCATTCTCAAAAAGTACTTCATCTAAATTAATACCGTACTTAGATGAAATAAGCGATGTGATTACATATAAGGATTTATTTATAAAGCTTTTAAGATGTTCCAGGAAAGCTTATGGCTGCAATAATACAAAAATTGATGGTTTTGTACAGGGATGGGTTGAATTTTTTGTGGGTCCATTGCTAAGCACATTTAACAGTGCTCGATGTGTTCATGTTATTAGAGACCCCAGAGCAATGATTGCTTCTTGGACAAAAACTAAACATCTTTCTCATAATTATCCTTTCTTGATGGTATTGCGTCATTGGCGAAAATCATTGGCGATGGCCAGCAGATGGAATCGATTATACCCTGATCGACATTTAGTGATTCGTTATGAAGATTTTGTTAATAATCCCGAACATTATATAAAACAAATCTGTAAATTCTGCGATGTTGATTACAGTAAAGAATGTATAAATACAGAGAAGTTCCTCGATGGGAATGGAAATCCTTGGAAAGCGAACACCTCATTTACAGAAAAAATTAACGGTATCGACTCAAGCTTTACAAATCGCTGGAAACATTATCTAAATCCAGATCAGATTTTTCTCATAGAAATGCTTTGTGCCGCTGAGATGGACTACTGGGGTTACCAGAGAACCATAGAGAATGATCTTGAAAAAGAAATAAATTTGATGCTTGCCCCCCCCAAATTTGAACATTCGGAATCAGGTAGAAATGATTGGATAAATAAATATAATTGTGAATATGAATCAATTTATCAAATTCCAATTCAAGAATTGGGAAGATGGATGTTATATCGACAACGGAATTCAACTAAGAGAACACTTTCTAAACAGGATGCTCAGAGAGTTTTTTTGGATCCTGAATTTTTAAATAATAAATAAATTTACCAGTATAAATTATAATGAAAACAGATAATATAATGGGCGAACAGTTTAACATTATGGAAGATAGTGGAAGGAATATGTGGGAATTAGCCGAAACTTTGATGCCGATATACAGAACACTTGTATCACCCGGATTTGAGGAATCGTTGAGATGTATAAATGAATATTTATCAATTAATGTAAAGAAATATTCATCCGGTAAAAAAATATTTGATTGGACGATTCCGCCAAGCTGGATTCCTATCGCCGGATATTTAAAAGATTTAAAAGGGAATCGATTAATAGACTTTAAAGATGAACCTTTTTTCATAGCTCCATATAGCATTTCAGTTAATGGTATTTTCAGAAGAAAAGAACTTTTTAAACACACCGCGACCCTGCCGCATTTGCCAGATGCAGTACCTCTTTGTCCGGTTTATTATGATAGGAATTGGAGGATAGGTATACCGCATTCTTTAAAAGAAAAAATGAACGATGAAGAATATCGTGTCAATATCAACACCAAATTTGAACCTGGATCCTTGTGTATCGGTGAATGTTATTTAGAAGGTAAGTCAGAAAAAGAAATATTGATAACAACATATCTGTGCCACCCACATGAGGCAAATGACAATATTTCCGGTGTTGTGGTGGCAACTGAACTGTTTAAGATATTGAAGAAGATAACAAATCTCTTTTATTCATATCGACTGATAATTATACCAGAAACAATCGGTTCTATCACGTATTTATATCATCATCGTAAAGAAATGAAAAATGTTATCGGCGGATACGCTATTACTTGTGTGGGTGATGATGGGCATATTACATTTAAAAAATCCTGGAAAGGCGACTCATTAATGGATCGAGTAGCGATTGCGACATTAAATGAAAGAAATGACCAATCTAAAGTGATTGAATATAATCCTATAAGTGGGTCTGATGAAAGACAATTTAATGCCCCCGGGTTCCGGGTTTCTATGCCGACGATAATGCGCACCCCACCTGCGTGCTTCCGAGAATATCATTCTTCATTTGATGATCTTCAATTTATTAACGAAGACAATCTGGTTGACTCACTACAATTCATATTACACACTATAGATATCTTGGAAAATAATTGTACCTATATTAACAATTACAAGACCGAACCTTTTCTTTCAGGGTATGGTATATTCCAAAAAGTTCGATGGGGTGAATACGGCGTATTTCATAAGGAAGCTAAAATAAAATTTGATGTGGGGTCACTCAATCAAATAATAATACACGAAACTGATGGAAAACAAGATGTGCTTTCAATTGCCGAGAAATCAAATTATCCTTTCTCCATGGTGGAAGCTTGTTCCAGAAAATTCGAAAAAGCCGGGTTGGTTGCAAGGCTGGAAAAGGTATAGTTAGACTTTACCAGGTTATATTATGAAAACAACAAATAACACTCCAATTGCCATACCAATACTTAGACAATTGGGGTGATAAAAATGCTGGATTTTATCCACATTGGATATCATAAGACAGGAAGCACATTTTTGCAGAAGCAATGGTTACCCAACCAGCCTAAAATATTAATGTTAGATGAAATCCTTGGAAATCAATATCATAAATTCAATTCTGATTTTATTTGGAGTCATGATCTCGATTTTGAATCATCTACATTTCG
>NZAZ01000058.1 GCA_002686255.1 Rhodospirillaceae bacterium | reverse complement strand
TGGCAGAGCGTCGGACTGTTAATCCGCAGGTCGTGGGTTCGAGCCCCACCCCCGGAGCCATCAAAACCGCAGGTCAGGGCCGGTCTTTTGGGGCCGGCCCTCTGCATTGGCGGCGGAGAAATGAACGCCAATGCACTTTCGAGCCATCCCTGCCAAGGTGTCCGTCCTGTCCTTGCCGGTACGTTCGAATCCATGCGCGGACGCGGCTACATCGGAGAACTCGAACCAGGACGGTTCCTTGTCCGGATCAGCATCACCGATCCTCTGACTGGCGCGAGGAGACAGCCGTCTAGGACCATCCATGGAACGAAGAAGGATGCGGAACTGGCCCTCGCCCGCTTGCAGGTCGAACACCCTGGTCGAACCCCGGTCTCGATCGACACCACGCTTGATGTTCTGGTCGATCAATTTCTTTCTGCTCCGACAAGGAGTGGAAAGCGACGTGAGCCGGGTAGCCGCTATCGGGAAATGCGGCGGTATCAGCTTCACGTTCAACCGGGGTTGGGTGACCGGGTGGCGGATGGCATCAACGCCCATGAACTGACCCGCCTCTATGACGCTCTGCTTACCAAGGGTCTCAAGGCGACATCGGTGCGTCTCATCCATGCCCTCATCAGGGGGGCGTTTGCATGGGGGGAGAAACGCGGTCACGTGTCCTCCAACCCGGCCACGCTCGCAGAGTGCCCCACCGCCCGGCCCGAACCACCGCACGCACCCAGCATGGAAACTGTCCAGGCGCATCTCGAGATCCTCCAGGAACAAGACCAGGAGACCGCCCTGTCGGTGCGACTCGTCGCCACCATCGCTCTGCGCCGCAACGAGATAGCGGGCCTTCGATGGGCACACGTTGACCTCAACAAGGGACTCGTCTCAATCACAGAAGGCGTCACCATTACGCCAGGTGAAGGCGTGTCAGTCACGGCCACCAAAACCGGCCAGCACGGTCACGGTGTCCTCTCCGCTGATGAGGGGTTGGTGTCGATGCTTCGTGACGCCTTTGAACGGCTCGAGAAGGTTGCCGCCGACGTTGGTGCAGACGTTTCCCCCGATGCGTATGTGTTCTCGTCTGATCCTGTTCATGGGAAACCCATTAATCCCGACATTTTGACGAAGCGTCTCCGGAGGCACATGGACCGCCATCCGGAGTTGGCTTCGTTCACGTTGAAGGATTTGCGGGCGTTTACGGCCACGATGCTTGAGGCCACCGGTGCTGATATCACCACTGCCCAGGCGGTTCTCAGACATGCCTCAGGGCAGACAACGATGAGGCATTACAGGGCGGCGCGTATGGACCGGGTAAGGAGCGCCACAGTCGCTTTGGGGCAGCAGATCGCAGACGTCTGATGAGGCGCAGTTAGTTCGCGTGTGTCCCTGTCGGGGATGGAATCGTCACTTCTGTCGCGACCGGTTGAGGACGTCGAGTCGACTCCTTGCAGTGATGAGAACGGCAACGAGTACGAGAAGCGCGATGGGGATCCAGATTGGGAAGCCCCCACCAGCGTCGGTATTTGGGTCCCCCTGATCTGTTTCGGATTCAGTCTCTTCGATGAGGGCTGGAAGAGCTGAATTCTTAGCCACCAAGGTTGTGGTTGTCGGGGTTGTCGTTGTCGTGGTTGTCGTTGTCGTGGTTGTCGTTGGGGCGACCGTGGTTGTCGTGGTTGGGGCGGCCGTGGTTGTCGTGGTTGTCGTTGTCGTGGTCGTTGTTGGGGCACCGGCAGCAAGGCTTCCCGTCGAGTCCAGCTTCCACAGGAACATCTTTTCTGATGTTTCTCGAAATGCCGTGCCTTCTCCTGGGTCGAAATCGACCTCACTTGCGGTCCAGACGAAGCCGGTGACGTACACGCTGCTCGAACCGTCGACCGCAATTGATTTGCCGGAGCCAGGTCCGCCGCCAACGGCGCTTCTCGCCCAGACCAAGTCCCCCGCAGAGTTCAACTTCGACACGAACACGTCGAAGGGAGGGAGCATCGAGGAGGTCGAACTCAGTGAGGTCAGGTTTGTTACGCCCTCACCCGGGTCGAAATCATTTGTGTTGGAGAAGAGACCGGTGGTGTACACATTGCCCGACCCGTCCACTGTCACCGACCGACCCCTAGCACCACCCTGACCAAAAGTATCGCCGTAGGCAATGTTCTTGACCCAAACGAGATTTCCTGATGGGTCAAGTTTCCAGACGAACGCGTCTTCGTCGTTCTCGTGCGACTCGAGGTTGTAGGTGTCCTCGCCTGGGTCAAAATCGGCAGTGCCTTTGAAGCCACCTGTCGTGTACACGTTGCCCGAAGCGTCGACTGCGATCGACTCGACGTCGATCCCGAAGGATCCACTTGCCCTCTTCGCCCACAACAGGTTTCCCGACGAGTCCCACTTCCAGACGAATGCATCGCTGTAGTTGTCGCCAGCAAGAAAGTTTTCTTCACCGGGGCCAAAGTCGGCATATAGCTGGGTCTTAGCTGCGTAGACATTGGCATCGCTGTCAACTGCGAGATGAGGCCCACCCCACCAGGTCTGACTGCTGTTGCTGCTAACGCTCCTGGCCCATACGAAGTTCCCCGACGAGTCCAGTTTTACGACGAACGACGGCAAGTCCCCGCCCCCCCCTTCATTCACTGTGAGGACGGTGGTGCCTTCACCTGGGTCGAAGTCGCCGGTCTCAGTAAACGTTCCGCCCACGTACACGTTGCCCGACCCGTCAACAGCCACCTCTAGACCACGTTCCCAGCCTGTAGCGCCGACGTTTCTTGCCCACAAAAGGTTCCCTGACGAATCCAACTTGATGACAAAGCCGTCCAGTGCTCCGAAGGCCGTGAGGTTGGTGGTGCCCTCACCGGGATCGAAGTCGACTGTGTCGCTAAAACTCCCGGCGACGTACACGTTCCCGGACCCATCCGCTGTCACCGAGGCCGACGTTCTCAAACCGGTAGCTCCGAGGTTCTTTACCCACTGCAAGCTTGCCGACGCATCGAACTTGACAACACAGACCTGGCAACCATCAGGCATTGCCAGATTGGCGGTGCCTTCACCCGGATCGAAATCAGTTGTGCTCGAGAAGTTTGCGACAATGAGAATGTTGCCGGAGTCGTCCAATGCCATCGAGGGGGACTCGGAGTATCCAAACACCTCGACTGCACCGTCGGTCGACGACCACGCACCTGCGGTGGACCCGGGAACCAGCAGCGCAAACGATCCGACGATCAACAGTTCTGAAGCAACGCGCAGCACACGCCGCAACACTGCAGACAGACGCTTGAAGCAAGCCTTCACGGCCCAGACACTACGCAGATCACGATTCGCTCACCGAGCGACAGGAGATTCCGGTGCGTCAAGCAGCATTGCCCCTCACCCCGAAACGTCTGTTGCCCTTCTCCACCCCAGGGACCCTCTCTCTGATTTGAACAACTATTTGAAACAACCCACCCCCCGCCGGGAATGGGCATGGGGCAGACCTATTTGCGGGGACCTCAAAGGGCACCGTTTCCCCCACCGTGCAAGAGTGGGGGCATGCAACAGGGGGTTTGCCGTTCCGGGTTTTGGAGGCGACTAACGGGCCTGCTGGTTGTCGGTGTCCTGGCTGCTGCGGGATGCGGGAGTGACTCGACTGCGCTCAATGAGTTGCGGGCCCAGGTTTCAGTTCTCCAGGAACAGATTGATCAGACCACGACTTCCATGGCAAAGAACGCAGTTCTCACCACATCAACCTCTGCACCGGCAACCACCACATCAACTACATCTTTAGTGTCGTCCACCACGACAGTAAGCACGTCAACCATGACACCACCAGTTGCGACGGGGCCTTCCACTACTTCCACCACTTCCACTACTTCCACCACTTCCACCACCGCAGCGCCCGACCGAATGTCGATCATCAACTCCACCTACCAATGGATGGAGATTTCAGAAGGTGTCCGACAACTCCAACAGGTTCTCGGAATCACAGCCGATGGGGTCTACGGCCCAGCCACCAGCGCCGCACACATAGACGCCCTCGAAACTCTCGGTTTGCCAACCGGCGGGGTGCCGACTCCGCCCGCTGCCGCTACCACGTCTCAGGCACCCATGACCACAACGACACAGCCGCCGACTTCTACAACTTCTCAGACGGCACCCACCACGCTGGCCACAACGACTCAACCTCCAACGACAACCACGGAACCAATGCCCGCTCCTGTGAACTTGGAGGTCTGTGTCTGTGAAGACTTCTGGGGTGACTGGATGGACTGGACACGGCGTCCCAACCCGAGATTGATACTCAAGTGGGACGATCCTGTGGAATACGAAGATCTCAGCCACGACACCTGGTGGAAGATCGAAATCAGAGTTGACGATGAATGGCACGACTATCACGAGGGTTGGATCACGAGCGATAACTATTGCTCTGCGCCGGGCCAAGGCCGGTGCTTGGCCAGGTGGATGAAAGTCGCTAACTCCTGCATCACCGGAAATGATTTAGTTGTTCCCGGCAGTGGGGAGATCCTTTCTTGGACTCGACCATGCAGCAACGTCCCAGAGGGCGAAGACCTCTATTACGAGCGACTCGAGTGGGGAGACACTTACTCATTCCGTGTCAGGATGACTAGCAGGACCGATAGGCACGCGGATACTGCACCCACCAACGTTGTGACGGTGACACCGATGCGGGTGCCTGATTCACCCGAGGTGCTCAATCGGTGTCGGACCTCTGACGGTTCCTATTCTCTTAGTTGGGGAACAGCGTCTGGCGATCCAATCATCAATGGCGGAAGCCCGCTAACAGGGTTCTTGGTCCGCTGGGGTCCTAGATCGGCTTATCAACCGTTATACGAAGAGTGGGTGCCATTTGGAGAGCAGTCGGTGTCAGAGTCCCAAATTGTATTGAGCATCGATCAGGACGTGGAGGTAAGGGTCCATTCGGTTTCCGACTTTGGCCAGTCAGGTTGGATTCAGACGGATGTCGGACCCGGCCGCTATGGAGAGACTACTTTCGTGAAACACGCAGGCGCCCTTTCTGACTTTGCTGTCTTGGGTGACTGTCTGCCTGATGTCGATGCGTAAGAGTCACGATTCATGCTGGTGGGCGCTGGCTGGCTCGCTCCCTCACTTGAGCACCAGCCAAACGTGATGCATCCCTCGCTTATATGGAGTGCATGTTCCAGACCAGTCGCTCAGGTACCCCGCAGGCCCTATTCCTGATCTGTTGAGGGGCGTCGGTGCTGCGCACCGTGCGAATCCTCCGAGTCCTGTTCGGGCTGCCAGTCCGGATCCCCGTGGAGGCGCAGGAACCTGGACCGTTCCTCGAGGCGTGCCTGAACCCGACCACAATCGGACAGGTCAGGCCATTTGCCGATGCTGTACTTCTGGGCGGCTTGCATGTTCTCGCTGTTGGTGCCGACCCTGAGATGCGACGGAGCGATGCACAGCGGAACGTGACACAAATGCATCACCGGCACACCAGGTTCCAAACCCCCGTAGTACAGCCGGTAGGTGATCCGGTACAGAGGTTCACGCCTGCCTTTGATCCTCTTACGAGGTCGGCAATCGGCGTAGCCATTCAGAGACAGGATGCAGCCACTCCCATGGTGGACCACACCTTCTCCCAACAGAATCGAATACAGATCCTCACCCAACCAAGCCCGACGCTGGATCTCCCGATCGATCTCATCCTTGGTCGGACCCAGAAACGGATCAAAGCTCGCCAACAACGCCTCGTTGCCTGCCAAAGCCTTCCAACAGTCCAGGTGGTACGGGCCAGCCCACCCAGGCGAACCAAACTCCGACACCCACAAACACTTCGAACCCGCCGGAATAATTGGAATATCCTTAATACAATAAGAACATTCACAATCCTTAGAAGCAATATAACCCTTACTAGCGTGATACAACCTCTGAAACAATCTCCTATGAATAATAGAACCAGTCGCCACGAAACTACAAGCAATCTATATCTATATAGTATGACAGGTCCGTTGGGGTTTTGTCAAATCTGAAATGTATGACGTCCGTCACTGTATTTGACCGGATATGTTTTGAAACGTATTATTTTCGTTACAAATAGTTTCCGTCTGTCTGTTGCAATTACTCTTAGCTGAGAGGATCTCGTCTAGTACTGCTTTGGGGACGAGTTTGCGGTGGCCGATGGTGATCGATGGGATCTCGCCAGTCTCCACTGCCTTGTAGGCGTGGGAACGGGAGATCCCGAGGATCCTGGACACCTCCTCCACCGAGTAGGTCAGTCTCTGTACCTCTTGCATGCTTGCTGCTCCTTGTATCGAGTACCCGCTGGCGCGGGGGGCCTGATGGCCTCCCGACCATCATTCCGGGCCGGAGCGATAAACGGAATAAGGCGGAATAACATTTCTCATTCTTTAGCGGGATAGGTGTCCATTCATTCACCAGACGAGTAACAACCACTTTCAATAGCAATTGCTGTTGATTCTGTTGTCCGAATAGTGTCTGTAATGCCAGGAGATCAACGCACAGCCATCCTGAGAGCTTCCCAGGCGGTTTATGGGTTGGGATATCTAAAAATAGATTAAGGCGCTTAGAATCGCTATTAAAGATAGATACTTCGTGTGAAGGAACCGGACGGGAGGCACCCAGCGGAGGGCGTTTGCCAGGGTGGGGTCCTCGCTGGCTTCAACGGCCAAGCCGGGCGGTCGAGGCCGCGCAGACCGCACGTATCTCGCCGTGGGGGTTGACGGTCATTATTGAACCACGCTCCAAAGTCCTCCGCTCCCGGTCAGCACCACCGCAAGCAGCATGTCCGTCAGTCGCCTCAGCCGGACTTCATTCGGCGGCTTCCCATGTTGTGACGGCTGTCGGGGCTGACCAGACGTCCTCACCAGAGGTACTCCTGATCATCCATCTCGCGTAGTAAGTGGTGCCAGCAAGCAAATCCGTTGTCTCATTGACTTGGGTGTACACAGTCGAGTCCCAAGGAGCCAAGTCGTATACCCAACTTCCTCCGTAAGCGCAGTCGATACAAGGGACATATACGCCACACCCACCACATGCATCAGAAGGGGTAGTAGGTGTCTCGAAAATACCCAGGCCAAGGATTGGGCCACCCACTCCGGGATTATCAAAACCTAATGGCTTAGATGGAGTCGTGAATTGCAACTCGTAAGGCACGACGACGATCTCCACAGGTGCTGCCAGTGTGGGAATAGAAGTCGCGACAGTGGTGGTTGGAGCCTGAGTTGTGGTGGTTGGAGCCTGAGTTCCAGAGTTTGTGGCCGGCGGGCGGTTCGGACACGGGAGCCGATCCTACTTGGGCGGGAACGCTGCCCCGGGTGCCGCTGGACTCATCGGTACGCTGCCCGGGTGAGCCCACAGCGCCTGCTCCTCCTCGTCGGCGTTCCCCTCGGCCTCCTGATCGCCTTCCTCGCCCCGGCCTGGATCGGCTACGACGAGCCCATCCACTTCGCCCGGGCCGTTGACATGGCCGGCGGATCGCTGTTCGCCACCCATGAGGAGGGTCTCGGGACACCCATTCCCGCCAGCTACAGCGAGGACACCCTGCTTGTGCAGCAGAACTGGGTGGACGGCAATCCGGCATGGACGGCGGCATTGACCGGTGATCTCCTTGGGAGCAGCCCGGACGGACGGACCGTCCATGTCGACCTCCGACCGCTTGCCTCGCCTCCGGTGGCATACCTTCCTGCGGCGGTCGGAATGCTGGTGCCCGTCGCCGTCGACGCCCCGGGTGTCCTGGCCCTGTGGGCGGGACGGATCGCCAACCTGGCCGCCTACCTGAGTCTGGCGGTCCTGGCCGTACGGACCGCCTCGGCGTTCCGCTGGACGCTCGCCGCCCTCGCCCTGCTCCCGATGCACCTCACCCTCGGCGCGACGATCTCACCGGATGCCCTCACCGCCGCCGCCCTCTTTCTGGTCGTGGCCCTGTGGACGCGGGTACGGGCCGACGAGGAGATCCCACTGTGGCTGCTCGTGTCGGGAACGCTTCTTCTGGCGCTCGCCAAGCCCCCGTACTTCCTCGTCCTCGCCCTGCTCCCGGTCGCCGGCTTCCGTCGCCGGACGCCCGAAGGGCGGTTGGCAGCCAGGGTCGGCGCTGGCACACTCGGCCTCGGACTCCTCGTCACCCTCCTCAACTCCTCCGCCAAGTTCCAGGCCGAGATCTCCACAATGGGCTATGGAGACCTCGACCTCCAGCCGGAGGTGCAGCGTGAGCGCCTGTTGGGTGACCTCCCGGGCTTCGTGTGGGCTTCGGTCGAGACCTGGTTCACCGAACTCGACCACTATGTGCAGGCTTGGTTCCGCCATATCGTTGTCGACAGCTTCTTCCCGTCCGACCTACCCGGATTGCTGTCGTGGTCGTTCCTCTTCCTGCTGGTGGCCGCCCTGTTACGCCTCGACCGGAAGGACTTCAGAGGCCTCCGGGGATCCGACCGGTGGCTTGTCGGCCTCGGGGCCGTCGGGATGCTCCTCCTCCTCTACAGCACGAGCTACGTGTACTTCACGGACCACGTGGACTATGACACGATCGGAGAGCAGATGGCCCGGTACTCGGCACCTCTCCTGGTGTTGATGGTCCTCGGCTGGGCGCCGCGGTGGGTGGGCCGGTCCGTCGATCGCCTGCCCGTGGACGCGGCGCGCATCGTCCTAGCCGTGATCCCGGTGCTTGCGACGGCAGCGATCCTGCTGACGTGGCTGGTGACCGGTACCATCGGCCGTAACTGACGCCCTAGGGGTAGGTCGAACGGCCCGCCGCGCCAGCAGGGTCCGGATCGCCTCGGCCAGGGTGCAGAGCACCGCCAGGACCCCGATGACGTGGTACTGGTCGAAGAACGTCGGCCAGATGAAGTCGCGTGGGTAGCGGAAGCGGACCTGGTCGATCACGACCATGAGCGCGGCGGTCGCCATCAACACGGTGGCCAGCAGGGGAAGGATGCGACGCCAGCAGCGTCCGGCCAGTACGAGACCCATCGCCACGCCGAGCAGGGGAGCGGCCACCGGCCAAGCTGGCAGGTTCGACCAGGCGATCAAGTAACGCATGTTCAAGCCTCCCACAGCCAACACGACTCTGATTCTTGACCGACCAGCAGCCTGGAGGACCTTCTGGCTGACCTGCCAGTCC
>NZAZ01000057.1 GCA_002686255.1 Rhodospirillaceae bacterium | reverse complement strand
TTCGTTCATGGGCGGCTCCTATTTCCCTGTGGTTCCTAAACCACCATTTTGGCACCTAGATGCCGGCGGGTGGGAGCCGTCCACTGCATCATTAGCGGACCCGTTGGCCAATTTTATTGCCGATTCTTTTCAAGATATAGATACCCAAGTCCAGCTGCTACACCTAAACCGATCGTATCCTCGAGAGCGAGCGGCTGGAGGGTAAAATGACTGTCACCAGCTCCGACGAGCACCTGCGCGCCCATTCCAAACAAAGCAGCAGCAGAAGCTTTTGCCCCGACATATTTACCTGCTAACGAATGTTGGCCGAGGGGAGCTTTCGGACCGACGCTCCAGACTACGAAAGATATTACCTTAGATGCATCCCACTCCAAGTCGATGCCTAGTCCGATACCAGTTTCTCCTTTGTAGTACTCAACGGCATTATCTGAGACAAACTTACACTCAACAGGCGAAACGGAATGAATCAAAATATTATATCCACCCTTTGCCTTTTTGCAGTAAAGCGCACCAATTTTTACTCCCGATTCCTCGGCCCAACCGATTGAGGAAACAAGACTAATTATGATGAGACAGAAAAATGGTAGGAGCTTAAATTGGGTCTTCATATCTAATAAATTCCCATGTGATTGTTCTATGAAATTGTTTTTAGGATTCAAAATTATTCTAGTGGGACAGCCTAACACCCAAATCAACAACCTCTAAATAGTTGTTTTAATTAATTAATAAAACACGTGTGATCTGGCGCACTTCAACCATATATGGTATCTTGGGCTGGACTTGAGAGGGGTGATTTTGGGCTGGACTTGAGAGGGGTGATTGAAGCGTGCCAGACCTCTTTAAAAAATTATTTATAATTTCTGTCGTGCTTGGGGTTTCAACGGGGGCCCAAGCCCAAACTAGTGGCCAGAAAAAACAAACCAGTACAAAAAGTTCAATATCGACTGAAGTTGACTGCACAAAAGTCGAAATCAAGGTCGACAATCCCGATCATCCTTTGACGACAGAAGAAAGATTAGCCCTCATGGACAAGGCATTCTATGAGTCGCTGAGCCGTTTTGATCGGTGTCAGGTTGCTCAATTACCGAGCACTAAGCCGAGTTCAAAACAAACAGCCGCTGGCGGCGGCGCAAGCGGCGGTTCAAGCGGTGGAGGAAGCAGCCAATCTGTGGCCAGTCAATCGGTACAAGGCTCAAAGGCTGAAGAAAAATCGGAAAGCGCTCCGGCTCAGTCGGTTGCGAGCCAATCCTTAACAGGAACCCTGCCCAAACAAGATGCTGAACCCAGCACGGAATCCCAAACCGAATTACAAAGTGAGGAGAAATTAACTAGCCTAGAAAATGTTGATGCTGCAGCATTGGGCAACGGAAAATTGCCGGAAGATATCCCGCCAGTTGACAACGACAGCGTGCTCGAAAAACAGATCAGAGCAGCCGCGATGGCAGAGAAAGATCCAGTCATTAAAGCAAAGCTGTGGAATGAATACCGAAAATACAAAGGGCTTCCATTGGTGAAAGCCAGCGAATCATCTAATCCTAAGGGGGGGAATTAGTCACCATGAAGTTAAATAGGAATGTTGCTTATGTGCTTAGCGCGTCGATGTTTCTCTCTTCCTGTGTAACGCCAGGTGGTGAGTTTTCGAATATCGGGCCTAAACTCTCGTCTTTTTTCGAACAGCCTCCCGAAATCAAAAACATCACCGTTCAGGAAGGCCTGAAACTTGACGTAGTTATCCCTGTTTTCGACCCCGGCATCCCGAAAAATCCAACTGAAGAACAAAATCTAACTGAAGAAGAAAAGAAAAGCATTTGGCCTGAATTGCGCCGAGCTGAAGCAACCAAGTTTGCGCTGATGATGAAAAGGTCTCTTGAAAGCACGGAGGCTTTTGGTGCCGTTCGGGTCACACCCGATCAAAACTCAACAGGAGATTTATACGTTCTTGGTAAGATCGAAGAGTCGAACGGTGAAGATGTCGAGATCAAAATTAAAGTAGTCGATATTTCTGGCAAGACCTGGGTCGACACCTCGTTTGATCATCGTGTTTCAGAGCAATTTCATACGAGTGTTAGGAATGAGGGGAAAGATCCTTACGACCCGGTTTTTGAAGCGGCAACAAAGAATATTGTTGAAAGCTTGAAAGACGTTAAAGCGAAAGAGCTCACGGTACTGAAATCAATCACGGATCTTCGTTTTGCCGCCAGTTTTTCGGAGAGTGAGTTTTCCAAATATTTAGGGAAAAAAGAAGGTTTATTGGGCCCTGATGATTTTTTTGGCTTTGGTGGTAACCGCATAACTCTGGTCAGGATGCCCGCCGATAATGATTCGAAGTTTATCAAAACCAAGGCAATACGCGTGCGCGATCAACTCTTCGTAGACAACCTACAAACCCATTACCAAAAATTCGAAAGCAAAATGAACGAGAGTTATGCTGTATGGCAGGAGCAAAGCTTGCAAGAGGCGAAAGCAGCGAGAGAAGCAGAAGCGAAAGCTACTGGGCAGGCCGTGGCTGGGGGCTTGTTGATTGGTTTAGCGATTGTTGCAGCTGTCGCTGGTGCTAGAAATAACAATTACAATTATAACCCTGGTCCTTCTATAGCAGCTACCCTAGGTGCTGCTGCTGGCGGCGCCCTCCTAGCCAATAGTTTTAGAACCAGCGACGAAGCAAAGGTTTATCGTGATGCGCTTTCTGAGCTTGGCCAATCGATTGACCTTGAGATAGGTCCACAGGTTGTCGAGTTTGAAAAAAAGACCATTGAGCTCACTGGTGATGCCGCTGAACAATTTGCTCAATGGCGAACATTCCTTAAAGAAATCTATCTAGCACAGGCCACTCCTGAAAAGCGGTTATAATTTTAGAGATAAGAATTGGCTCTTGAGGAAAAGCTTGCTGCCGCAAACCAAGAAAATGTTGGGCGTGCCAAACGTCTAGCCATCCTTGTTTGTTTGGTGGGGCTCGGGGTTGTTTTATTCACCTTATCGCCTTCGTGGCTCCCCACACAGCTAACAGAAAAAAATGCTCCTTCTGATCGCCACGCCCCTGGCGAAATTGCCACACTTGGCAAGGCAAAACCTGCCATAGATCAATCTGCCGCCATTCCAGATCGGGTGGTCGGATCTGACAAAGTCGAGCCGGCTTCCAATAAGCTTGACTGTACCAGTAGCGATCAAGTTGATGAGCGCTGCCTGAGATTTCGAGACGATTTCAAAAAAGAATTAAAGGCGTTTGAAGCCGATTATGAACCCAAACTCGAAATCGCCTCGGTACAACAATGGGCCACTGATGTGCATGACAAAATTTTTGAACATAAGCAGGCAGCCCTAGGGGCTTTTGGCGAAGGAAGTTATACGGGTGCGCTGGCTCTAATACGAGCCGCTGCCGATGAGGCCTCCAGAATATTGGAAGTCAAAGACGAGAGGTTCGACAACCACCTGAAAGCGGCAGTATCAGCTTTCGAATCAAATCAATTTGAAATTGCTCAAAATGAAATAGCTTCGGCTTTGCTCATGAAGCCTGGTCATTCGATCGCTCAGGGATATCGGGATCGAATTAAATTGATGCCGAAGGTCCTTGGCTATCTTGATGGTGCCTATAAGGCTCGAACTGAAAATGATCTTAGGTCTGAACGGTCCTACCTCGAGAAAGTCATCCAGCTAGACCCGGCTCGCGAAAAGGAAAAGTCACGACTTAAATATTTGAGAAAGGAGATTGCCGAGGAAGATTTTGCCACCCATTTGTCGAAGGGTATTGCTGCGGTTGAACGCCGTGACGTCCGTGTCGCTCGAGCAAGTATGGAGAAGGCACGGAAAATATTTTCCAATCGTGCAGAGCTCTCACTCCTGAAAGAAAAAGTTGAACGACTTGATCGCGAACTTTCCGTAGCGAGTTCGTTGAAAAACGCAAACCAGGCTATTTTGCAAGATAACTGGGACCGCGCACACCAGGCATTTTCAAAAGCAAAATCAATAGACCCAACTAACACAACAGCGATAGAGGGGGAAAGAATTGCTGGCCAGGTGCTGGACGGGCTTAAAGGTCTCGACAGTTTTTTAGAACGACCGGCTAGGTTATCATCCCAAACCGTAGCGGCAGCGGCCAAGCAGTTGCTTGCAAGCCTTCAACACTTGACCGCGATTAGCAAGAACCTAAAAAATCGCTCGGTACAAGTTTTCGAGCTCATCAAACAGGCAAACAAACCTGTTGAAGTCATGGTGAAATCGGATGGCAAAACGGATATTTCAGTTCTTCGGATTGGGATCGTCGGAAAGACCCTAGAGAAGATCATCAAACTCCGTCCGGGGAATTACACATTCGAGGGAAAACGGGCTGGTTATAAATCGAAACTGGTAAAACTCACGGTGCCATTTGATGGCGTGGGCATAGAGATAAAAATAATTTGCGATGAGCAAATTTAATATCGACCTTGAGCATGCAAGGAAAAGGCAAACGCGGCTGTACATTTTGCTGGTAGGCGGCGCAATTTTTATTTTTATGGCGGTCGTCGTGCCTCTGGCTCTAGTTAACGGTACTTTTGTCGAAATCTCACCCAAAGAAGCATCTCAGATAGCCGAGCTTCGAGTAACCCGCGGTCCGGCGTTGGCGATCGGGAATAAAGTTTATTCGTTTGCTGGCTCTATTGGTTTGGAGGTGACGGCGAAGGGATACCTTCCTGCCCAACTTGAAATCAGTGGTGAGGATAAGGCCGAATTTATTGAGGTCACGTTGGCTGAGGCTCCAGGCATTCTGAAAGCAACCACGGTTCAAGGATTGGAAACGACGAGTTGGTACCTGAATGGCAGGGTGGCTTCAGTCTCTCCAAACCTTGAGGTCGAGCTACCGGATGGTGAACACGAATTAACCATCGATAATCGTTTCTTCGAAAAGAAGGCCCTGAAAGTTAGCATTCGGAAAGGAAAAACCACGGACCTGAAGATCGATTTGGAGCCCATGGAAGGGCTTTTGAAATTGGCTTCAACGCCTTCCGGCGCAGTGGTCAAATTAAATGGCAAGCAGATCGGCGAAACGCCGCAGCAAATCGAACTGGCGGGCGGCAGTTATTCAATTGAATTGAACCACCCGGAACGCAAAAACCTCTCCGACAAAATTGAAATTACCAACTCTCGGCGAGAAGTTGAGCGTGACTACAAGCTGTTGTTCGAAGATGCGTTCGTCAGTTTTAAGTTGAAGCCTGCCGGTGGGATCTTGCTGCTAAACGGACGGCGCCTCAATAAGTTTGAGCGCATGAGGGTCGACGCTTTGAAGACACATACTGTCTCCTACCTGAAAGATGGTTACTTCGCCGAGTCTAAAAAATTTAAAGTGGACCCTAATGAGGAGAAAAAATTAGCGTTCCTTTTGAAAAAAGAGTTGGGACGCGTAGTAATTTCTTCGAAGCCCTCGGCTGCTGTTTTCCTTAATGGAAAACAGATTGGCATGACGCCCATTTCGACTGAGCTTCCGGCGATCAAACATAACCTCGAGATATCGAAAAAAGGCTACCGGTCTTTTAAACAGAGCCTTCTTCCCTCAAGCAAAAGCGCCAAGAAAATTAACGTGACATTGCAAACGGAGTTGCAAGCACGGTTAGCGGAGAACCCAAAGAGTTTTAAAAATTCTGCGGGCATGACCCTGAAGCTTTTCCATCCCAACAGATTTAAGATGGGCGCTCCACGTGGGGAGAAAGGGCAGCGGGCTAACGAGTTTCAACGTTCCATTCGTTTGTCGAAACCAATTTATGTTTCGATTCATGAAGTGACCGTGGAGCAATTTTCTAAGTTTAAGACCATCAAACCCGTTCCTAGCAATAAAAGCTTCCCCGTTACCAACGTGAGTTGGAATGACGCCGCCCTATTTTGCAACTGGTTAAGCCAACAGGATAGGCTTGAGCCTTTCTATCGTTTTAGCGGTGGCCAGTACATTGGTGAAAACCGTGAAGCTGACGGGTATAGGCTTCCAACGGAAGCTGAGTGGGAATGGTTGGCCCGTAAGGCTGGTAGGCAAAAAACCAGCCGTTTCACCTGGGGAGATGAATACATTATTCCACCTTCAAGCGGCAATTTTGCCGATGAGAGCGCGAAGGGAACAGTAGATTTGTATATTCCCAGATATGATGACGGCCACCCTCGCCTCGCGGCAGTTGGAAGTTTCGGACCGGACAAGGCAGGCCTTTTTGATATTTCCGGCAATGTGAGTGAGTGGGTTCACGACCGGTACTCGTTGCTTCCACCAAAGCCCGGTCAGGTCGAAATTGATCCATTCGGGTCCAGTTATGGTGACTCGCACGTTGTTAAAGGATCAAACTGGCGCTCCGGTTCTTTAACTGAACTTCGGGCAGCCTTCAGAGATGGTGTTAAGGGTGGAAGGGCTGATGTAGGATTTCGGGTTGTGAGGTATTTGTATGGGAAGAATGTTGCCACGAAATAGGCTCGGACGAGCGGCTGTCATCCTGTTAGGCGTGTTTTTGCTATTTGGCGCCGGACCCTACCTAATTGCAAAGGCGACTGCGCAATACTCAGGGTCTGCCATCAGCTTGGATTCCCCTGTGACGTTCCCGGTCGATATCTAAAATGCCAAACGTATATAAGAACCTGCTCGTGCTGGTATTGGCGATTGTCGCTATTCACCTGACTTATATCGGCTTTATTCGGCCGCAAGCAGAACTGGCAATTGAGGCCGCTCGTCAGGCTGGTCAATCTGCGCCACGAGACCTTTTCGTAATCCTGAAAGATGTCGAACAAGAGATTTGCCTGATTTTGATGATATGGGGCACGTTCCTGATATCGGATAAATGCATCCATATTCTTAAAGAACGTTATCTTTTTGATGTAGATCTGCTCGAATCCAGTGCCGCCGATAAGTCGGGCCTGGCGACTTCTCTGGAAGAGATGGAGAAACTCCCTGAAAAAGTCAAAGGATCGCCTTTGGTGCAAACGCTGATGGCGAGCCTCAGACGTTATCTCATTACCAGTGATGTCCAGAACACTTCTGACGCCATTACAGCCAGTGTCGAAGCCCTAGGCGTACGATTGGAAGCTGAAAATTCGATGGTCAGGTATCTCATCTGGGCAATTCCTTCCATCGGTTTTATCGGCACTGTTAGGGGTATCGGCCAAGCGCTTTCTCAGGCGGATAAGGCCTTAGCAGGAGATATCGCAGGCATGACGGATAGCCTGGGTGTTGCGTTTAATTCAACTTTCGTGGCCCTCGTTATCAGTATCGGGCTCATGTTTCTGCTGCATCAGTTACAGCGGTTGCAGGATGGGCTGTTGGTAGACACTCAGGAATATTGCGAGAAGTTTCTTCTGAATCGAATTAGCAATTAGGTGCGGTTCTGTTTCCTCGACGGAAAACTGAGGGTGTTAATCTGGCCTTTCTCGACATCATGTCTTGTGGGCTCGGGGCCGTTATATTGCTGTTCGTGCTCTTAAAATACGACATCGGTAGACGGGTTGATGAAGAAGACAATCTGTCTCGCGAACTGGCCAGCCTCCAACTGCGTGAACAGCAACTCAACGAAAAAATCAAAGCCGTCGATAAACTAAGCTCGGATGAGGAAAAACTAAGGCGCGAGCTCATAGAGAGAATCTCGAAAATTAATAAGGAACTTGAAACGATCAACCAAAACCTCTCGAGCCAGGAACAAAAAAACCAAGCGCTTAAAGAATCGATCGAAGCCACGCCCATCAAAAAATCTACCGATGTTGTGGAGGATCCCTCCTTGGGCGAGGAACAGTATCTTCTTGGACTCAAGGTGGAGGGACCTAGGATCGCAATTTTGATCGATCACAGCGCCTCGATGACGGATGTGAAACTGATCGATATCATTTCCAGAAAAACCCGTTCCGACCCCGTTAAGATAAAGGGTCCGAAGTGGTTGCGGACCAAGAAAATCGTTCGATGGCTTTTGGCGCGCCTGCCAGACAGAGCTGAAGTAGCTGTGATCGCATTCAACAACAAAGCAAGAAATCTTGGACCCGCCCAGTGGGTCAGAGCGAAGGATGCCAACGCCCTTGAGAAAATTATCGCTGATGTCGACAAACTAATCCCAGTCGGGCCGACAAACCTGCAGGAAGGGCTTGATCAGCTTAGTCGATTGAAACCGAGAGCAACCAACCTCTATCTGATAACCGATGGCCTGCCGACGATGGGAAATTCCGATTATGGGGGGATATTTTCGTTTGTCACTTGTTCCTCCTTGCTGGGAAAGAGCACGAGTATTTCTGGCGAGTGCAGGAAAGAGCTCTATCGCCAAACTCTGAAAGACTCTGGCCCTAGTGCGGGAACGACAACAAATGTGATTTTGCTGCCGATTGAAGGCGATCCGGAAGCCTCGCCAGAATATTGGAGTTGGACAGCGGCGACTGGTGGACTGCTCATTACGCCGGCAGAGGGTTGGCCATGATTCGTCGTGAGCGTCAATTGCAGATTTTCAATATATCGTTCCTGGACGTCATTTCCTGTGGCTTCGGCGCGGTTGTTTTGCTGGTTTTGATTTCGAAAACCGGTGTTACAAAATCAGACAACACTTCTGACGTCAGCTCTTTGTTGCAGGACGTTTTTCAGTACGAGGCAACGGTCGCAAAGTTGACATCATATTTGGATGATCAAGAAGCTCGCCTAAAGGAAATTAAGAAACAAAATAGGGCCTCTCTTGGCGACAAAGAGAAAATGTCAAAAGAACTGCAAGGCAAATCGGACGACTTTGCTAAGCTCCAGGAAGATGCGCGTGGACTGGAAATGGTTCAGTCCAGCTTAAAGACGGCGTCAATTGCAAAATCCACTGCGAAAGAAAGGGATGTGGAAGTCGGCGGGATCGCGGTCGACAGCGATAATGTGGTTTTCATCATTGATACCTCGGGCAGCATGTTGAGCATTTGGGGGCGAGTCTTAAGGACGATTGGTCATGTCTTAGATATCCACCCCAAAGTAAAGGGCTTTCAAATTCTAAACGACAACGGGGTTTATTTATTAAGGGCGTATCGAAAACGATGGATCCCGGATACGCCCCGAAGAAGAAAAAATGTTTTAAAAACACTGGCGACGTGGAGAAGCGCGTCAAACAGTAGTCCCGTCGAGGGGCTCGAAGTCGCGCTCAAAACATATGCCAAACCCGGCACCAAAACTTCGATTTATATTTTTGGTGATGATTACACCGGCTCATCCTTTGACACGGTTATCAAGAAGGTTGAATTGCTCAATCTGAACAGAGTCACCAGGAAGCCGATCGTGAAGATTCATGGAGTTGGATTTATTTCAGGGCACGCAACAAACCGATTTCCCATCCTTATGCGAGAAGTCGCGAAACGAAATGGGGGAACATTTTTGGGATTGCCAAAATAGTCAGCCTTATCCCTAGATTGAAATCAGCATTCCTTCCTAAGAGACTGTCTAACGTCAGCGCCTATGGAACAAATTAGCGGTATTGCATAAGAGAGGATTTCTGGTTCATCGTAATGACCCTAAGGGGAATGA
>NZAZ01000056.1 GCA_002686255.1 Rhodospirillaceae bacterium | reverse complement strand
TGATCGCATAACACAATTTACTGATTTTTATTGATTCGATACTTTTTTGATTCAGACACTTCGAAAAAGCAATGTCTTATCATTATCATTTCATTTCATTTATCATTATCATTTCATTATCATTGGCCGAGGTCATAAACGCCATTATCAATGCTTCGAAGGAAGTCAATCTTCTGGCGGACAGCACCAAATTCAATGAGGCCGGCATTACCTCCGTTGGACCGGTTTCCAGCGTGAACCGTATATTCACGGACCACAGCATTGATGTCGACTTGGCAGAAAAATACAGGCAGACTGGTGTTGAAATGGTGATAGCTTAGCCGATTGCAGCCATGAAAATAAGCGGTCGCACTTCAGGAAATTTAGGCTGTATCAAATAAATTGGGATTTTCAGCATCCAACGTTCCAAAAGATGTGCAGGCATAATCTCAGAAAGGAGGGGTAAAAGATCGAAGACTCAATTTTACGGTTTTTAGGAATGTCTATCAATCAATCAATTAGAAGGAGGGGAAAAAATGAGAATTTCAATATTGATTAAGGGAATAGTTGCGCTGATGGCCGTCACCATGATTCTCGTGGTGATGCCCATTGATAGCTCTGCGCGGACTCCCAAAGGAGATTTGATAGTCCTTTTCGGCAGCGATCTGGAAGGGGTGGATCCTTATGCAAAAGTGGGTCGGTTTCAGGAAACACTTCTGAAAAATATGTATGATTACCTTTACAACCGTGACGGGTACAACCATACGAATCCCGGGCTGGCTACTGATTTTGAGATCAGCGATGACTGTATGTCCTACTCCTTTACATTGAGGAAGGGGGTAAAATTTCACAACGGCGAACCGTTTACGGCTGAAGATGTCAAATTTTCTATAGAATATGCCCTCGACCCAAAGGTTGCCTACAGCTACGCAGGGGCTATTCAAGTAAAAGATGTGGAAATCGTTGACGACTATCACATCAAGTTTCACCTGGAAAAACCCAACTGCATCATGCTCAACAACATTGCCTTCCGTCTACCCATCATGCCCAAAGACTATTTCGAAAAGGTGGGTCCGGATGGGTTCACCCAAAAACCCGTCGGCACCGGCCGTTTTAAATGGGTTGAGTGGAAACGGCAGGAATACTGGAAACTGGCTGCCAATGAAGACTACTGGAACAAGGACGAAGTCCCTTACGTCAAGACGGTGACCGTCAAAAATGTGCCGGAGATGTCGACCCGGGTGGCCATGATGAAAGCCGGCGAGGCCCATCTTATGGTGGATTTCCCGCCTTACATGCTCAAGGAGATCAAGGCAGCCGATAATCTCCAAGTTGTGTCCGCCCCCAGCGGTTCGGTGGTCAGGATGTGGCAGCCCATCGCGGTGGCCCAAGCCGGGACGTTTCCCGAACTGAATCCCATGAAGGACGTGAGGGTGCGCCAGGCGCTCAACTATGCCATTGACAGGGAGTCCATCGTAAAGGCGCTTTGGGGGGGATATGCCAAACTGGCCCCCGCGTGTGTTCCACTCTCCATCATGCCGCCTGCCTCTGATCTGAAACCCTATCCATATGACCCTGAAAAAGCCAAGAAACTGCTGGCCGAGGCAGGCTATCCCAACGGCTTTACCTATCACATGCTTGTCACCTCAGGCCGATACGCCATGGACCGCCAGTCCAGTGAAGCCATTGCCGCCTATTTCAATCAAATCGGTGTCAAGACCAAATTGGAATTCGTGGAAGGTTCCGAGTGGCTCAGAAGAATGAAGTCCAGGGCCAAAGAATTGGTTACAGGGACCTATCATCCGTTGACCGGCACGGGCGGCCATCCGGACTTCTTGTTCACGTTCGATTTGTATGACAGTGGTTTTTGGAATATGTTCTCGAGCGCGGAAACAGACAAGCTCATCGAAGCGGCCCGCGGGTTGAGCGATCCTAAAGACTTCATTCCCTTCTACCAGAACCTGGACAAAAAGATGTATGAACTGGCCCCGAGGGTATTTCTGTGGGAACCGCCTTATTTTCACGCAGTGGCCAAAGGTGTCCATTATGATCCGGTCATCGCATCCATGTGGACGCGGTTCTGGGACATCAGCATAGACTAGAGCGGTCGTTGGCACGACCAATTGGGCCTGGTTGTACTGTGCAGTTGTTCACAACTGCACAGTGTAAACCGGGACGCCAACGATGGGGTGCGCCAGGTGTGTCATCCAATATCACAAGCATGGGAATGCCATTATGAAGGAGTTCATTTTTCAGAGAGTGCTGCAGTCTATTGTCACTTTGATTGGTGTGACCATCATTGTCTTCTGTATTGTACGTCTTACCGGTGACCCCACCGATGTGCTGCTGCCCTTGGACGCGCCTGAGGAAGTCAGGATTCAGGTTTACAAGGACTGGGGGTTCGACCGGCCATGGCCGGTGCAGTATCTCATCTTTATTCTCAATGCCGTCAAAGGGGATTTCGGTGAGTCCCTGCGGTGGAAAGTCCCGGCCCTTTCGCTGGTCAAGGACCGGCTGCCGGCGACGATTGAACTGGCAGTGGTATCTTCCATATTTTCATTGTTGTTCGCGCTGCCCATGGGCATCCTGTCCTCCATCAAACCGGGTTCCATCGTTGACAAATTGGGAAAAACAGTTGCCCTGTTCGGCCAAGCCGTGCCGCCTTTCTGGGTGGGCATGATGCTCATTCTCATTTTTTCCGTGCATTGGAAAATACTGCCGACGTCGGGACGAGGCACCTGGCAACAGCTGATCATGCCCTCGATCACCATAGGGTGGTTTTTCACAGCCAGTGTCATGCGTCTTACTCGGTCCAGCATGCTGGAGGTGCTACGAAGCGAATATATCAAACTGGCGCGCATCAAGGGGCTGTCCGAGGTGTTCGTGGTGGGCAAGCACGCCTTGAAAAATGCGGCCATCCCGGTGATTACGATGATTTCCCTGCAGTTCGGTGCCATCCTTGGAGGGGCGGTTATCACCGAAACCATTTTTACCTGGCCGGGAATGGGCCGACTGGTGGTGGAAGCTATCTTTGCCAGGGACTATTCAGTTGTCCAGGCGGCTGTACTTGTTTTTGCAACATTTTTTGTGGGCATCAACCTGAGCGTCGACCTGTTGTATGGTCTGCTCGATCCGAGGATACGGTATGAGGGCCGTTAATACCACATGAAAAAGAAAAGCAAACTCATGCTGCGCCTGCGCACACTTCCCATCGGTTCGATCATCATACTTATAGCTGTTTTATTCGGGGCTTTATTCGCGCCCCTCCTGGCACCGGTCGAGCCTGGGAAAATCGATCTTTTGAACAGTTTGACCCCCCCCGTATGGGCGGAAGGCGGCAGCAGTCAGTATCTGCTCGGCACTGACGACCTAGGCAGGGACATTCTCAGCCGCATGCTATACGGTGCCAGGATATCGCTACTCGTATCCATCGCGGCGATTGCCTTGTCCGGATCCTTTGGCACCCTTTTGGGGCTGCTGGCTGGATATTTCGGGGGATGGCAGGATGCCGTGATCATGCGGGTGACAGATACTTTCCTGTCCATTCCCTTCATGCTCATGGCCTTGGCCATCGTAGGAGTACTGGGGCCGAGCCTCACTAATATTATCGTCGTATTGGCCATAACCAACTGGGCCAAGTTTGCCCGCATGGTGCGGGGTGAGACCTTGAGCGTGCGCGAGCAGGATTATGTCCGGCTGGCGGAAGTCGCCGGCTGCAGCCACACGCGAACACTGCTGCGCCACATTCTTCCCAACGTGGCCAACAGCCTGATCATTCTGGCCACGCTCGACCTGGGGCGCGTCATCATCCTCGAGTCGGCCATGAGTTTTCTGGGGCTGGGTGTGCAGCCGCCGAACATATCCTGGGGGTTGATGGTTGCCGAAGGAAGAAAGTACTTAGTTGCCGCCTGGTGGTATGTCACTTTTCCGGGCGTGGCGATTGCGTTGACCGTGTTAGGCGGCAATCTGTTGGGAGATTATCTGCGAGATATTTTTGATCCGGGCTACCGTAAGGCTTGAGCATGTAAATATGAATGACCCCATACTGGAAATTAAAAATCTGAACACCTGTTTCGACAACGGTTACAGCAGGATTCACGCTGTTAACAATGTCAGCTTCAATGTGCAGCGGGGCGAAATACTGGGGATTGTCGGTGAATCGGGCAGCGGCAAGTCGGTAGCATGTCTGTCCGTTTTGAGACTAGTGCCGCGGGGGGGCAGGATTGTGGGCGGCGAGATCATCTTTGATGGCGAAGATTTGATGAAAAAATCGAAGCGGGAGATGCGAAAGTATAGAGGGTGCCGGATTTCCATGGTACTGCAGAATCCCTTGACCTCCCTGAACCCGGTTATCCGGATCGGTGATCAGGTCTCTGAGTCGCTGCTGCTCCACAGCAAAGAAAAGAGGGGCCGCGTCATGTCAAAGGTGGTCGACCTATTGAAGGCCGTGAAAATTCCCTCGGCTGACATGCAGGTATCCCAGTACCCGCACCAGCTCAGCGGCGGTATGCGGCAAAGGGTGGTCACCTCTATCGCCATCGGATGTGAACCTGAGTTGTTGATTGCCGACGAATCCACCACGGCTCTGGATGTAACTATCCAAGCCCAGGTGCTTCAGCTTCTGCGCGACCTTCGCAGGGAAAGAGGCCTCTCCATCATTTTGGTAACCCACAACCTGGGCATTGTGGCCGGTATGTGTGACAGGGTCATTGTCATGTACGCCGGGCAATTGCTGGAAATTGCAGCAACCGAGGAATTGTTTGCCAACCCCTGCCACCCTTATACAAAAGGCCTGCTGCGCTCCGTGCCACGCCTTACGAACGGCAAAAAGCGCCTGATATCCATACCCGGTCAGCCGCCTGACATGTCGCGTGTGCCTGAGGGGTGCCCTTTCTGGCCTCGGTGTGAACAGAGTATGGACATATGCAAATCCGAGAATCCGCCGGTGTCGACGGCGGGCAGCGGACATGAGGTCAAGTGCTGGCTGTATGCCCATGAAACCCGTTAAACAACATATGGAAACCTATGGTGATGGCCAGAGTATTAATAGAAACGTGTGATATCAGGAAGGTGTTTTCCGCCGGGGGCAGGGTTCCCTTTGCCAGGAAGAAAGGACGGGTAAAGGCTGTCGACGGCGTATCGTTTGAAATATTTCCGGGTAAAACACTGGGCCTGGTAGGTGAGTCAGGCTGCGGGAAAACCACCGTTGCCAATATGGTGCTGAAACTGGAACGGCCCACATCCGGTGTGATTAACTATCATGGCGCGGACATCAGCGGGTTCAAGGGGGAGGATATCCGCAAGTACCGCCACGCCTTGCAGGCTGTTTTTCAGGACCCCTTTGCATCGCTGAACCCGAGGATGCGGGTGGGGAGCATCGTCAGTGAGCCTCTGACCGTCCAAAAACACCAGAGCAAAAATGCCATAAAGGAAAGAGTTGATGAGCTTCTGGATATTGTCGGACTGCGCCCCGAGCATGCCCGCCGGTTCCCCCATGAGTTCAGCGGTGGCCAGCGGCAGCGCATTGCCATTGCAAGAGCGCTCTCCACGAATCCGGAGCTCATTGTCCTGGATGAACCCGTATCCGCTCTGGATGTATCCATTCAAGCCCAGATATTGAACCTGTTGATCGATCTGCAGCAGGAATTCGGCCTGACCTACCTGTTGATTGCCCATGACCTGGCCGTGGTGCAGTACGCCTGTGACACCATTGCCGTCATGTATTTGGGGAAAATTACTGAAATGTGCTCCAGTGCAGATTTTTTGAAAAGGCCGTTGCACCCCTATACGCACACCCTGTTGGGATCCGTTCCCGTGCCGGATCCTGCTGTGGACATCAAAAGGATTGAATTGGAGGGGGAACCGCCTAGCCCCTGGAATCTGCCAACGGGCTGCAGGTTCCACCCGCGCTGTGCGCATGCGGAGGCCCAGTGCAAAAACGATGAACCCGTGCTGCAGGAAATAGCGCCGGACCACATGGCGGCCTGTCATGTTGTTTCCCGGACGAATGGGTTGGATTGAATGATATTTCAACCTAATGAATTTAATCTATTGAAAATATTTATATTCTACCATTCTTAAAATTTGAAACACTCACTTTAGGTTTAGCCGAGGGGGAGATGCAAAGAATGCCAGAAAGAGTAGCGATCGTAACCGGCGGTTCAGGCGATATCGGCAGAGCCATTGCCGTTTCACTTGCCAGGCAGGGCACGGCTGTAATGATCAATTATTTCAAGGATCAGGCCGGTGCGGAAAAAGGCGTGGCATCGATTGTGGAAAAAGGCGGCAGAGCAAGGTCCTTCAAGGCCGATGTCACCCAATATGAAGCCTTCGAGGCTCTGATCAAGGCCACAAGAGATCAATTGGGTGAACCGCACATCCTGGTGAACAATGCCGGATGGAATGCCCTTGTCCACATCGACCAACTCAGCCCTGAACAGTGGGACATGACAGTAAACCTGAATCTGAAGAGCGTCTTCCTGGGGTGCAAGCTCGTTTATCCGATGATGAAGAAACAGAAGTTCGGGCGCATCATCAACATGTCTTCCATATCAGGCATGCGCGGCGGGCTGTCCTGCGACGTTGACTACTCGGCCTGCAAGGCAGGTATCGTTGGGCTGACCAAGGCTCTGGCGCGGGACGCCGGTGCATACGGCATCACCGTCAATGCGGTGGCTCCCGGTATCATTTGGACGCAGCATCTGGCCGAGATATGGAGCAGGCTGGACAAGCAGAAAAAGGAGGGGATCATGAGGGACACCCCCATAGGCAGGCTGGGTACACCGGAAGAAGTGGCGGCGGCCGTGACATTTTTGGCTTCGGAAGACGCTGGATATATTACCGGAACGGCAATCAATGTGAATGGGGGCGCTTACATGGCCTAGACGGGCCTTGATTACAACGATAGTGAGTCGCGAAAGGTGGTTGAAATGGCAGAAACATTGTCAAAGGAAGCAGTTGGGGCATTTGGCAGGGTGGTTGTGGCCCGTATCATGCCCGGAGCGGATTTTCTGGAAGCACTCGAGAGTATTGCCGCCCGGCACAACATCACGTCCGGTGTGATTCTCTCCGGTATCGCGACCTTTACGGAAGCGAGGTTTCATGCAGTAAAGCTTTTAACCTATGATTTTCCTTATCCTAAAGAAGGGTTCGCCCATCTGCACATGGATGAGGTGCTCGAACTGGTGTCTGTCAGCGGCACGATTGCCGAATATGAGCAGAAACCAATGATCCATTGCCATATGACAGTGGCCTCTGGAAACAAGGAAGGTAAGGTGTGGGGCGGCCACGTCATGAAGGGAACAATTGTGTATGCGACCGCAGAAATCGTCATAGCTGAAGTTGTCGGCATGAAAATGGTCAGAGAAACGGATCCAATGCTGAAAACCCCTCAGTTGGTTCCTTTGGCAATAAATGATCTAAATTGAGCGGTTCGAATTTTAGGAATGAATAAATTATATCGAACAAGGAGGAAAAAATGACTTCATCTGCAGCACAGGACGCTTTTTCGATTATTGAGGGACTTGACCAGGCGTTGGATCAGAAAAACATTAGGATTGTCGATCTAACCTGGAAAGTGTATCCCGGCAAAGAAGAACGCACCATGGAGGCGCACCACGTCACCTTCCCGTTCACGGAAAAGCTCATGGGCGAATTCACCATGAACACCCATGTCAGCACCCACGTGGAAAGCATGGTGCACATGGGCCTGCAGGCAGGCGGGCCGGATGCCGCCAGCATTCCGCTGGAAACGCTTGTGGGCAGTGCGGTTTATCTCGAAATCCACAATCTGAAAGCCGGTCAGATGATCACCGTGGACGACCTTCCCAAAGAGCCTGAAATCCGGCCGGGAGACATCGTGATCGTGGGCACGGATTGCCATCACAAAGAGCGGCCGACGTTCCTTCCTGAAGTGGCCCAGTATTTGGTGGACAAGGGGGCGAAGGTTGTTGGCCTGGACAGGTGGTTGGTCGTTGACACCCCGGCAAAAACCCACAAACCGGGCGAAATTTACTGCCACGATATTTTGCTGAACAAGGACAATTTCGTTCCCATCATTGAAGAGTTCGACCACCTTGACCAGTTGAAGCACAAGCGTTTTTTCTTCATGGGGGTACCTATTCGCGTGGATGGCCTGGACTCGGCTCCCATCCGGGCTATTGCCTTTGAACCAGCGGATTAAAGAAGCCTAATGTTGCATAAACAACATAACAAAGAATCGAAAATGATTGGCACGGTTTCAGGAGGGCGATTGATGCAAGCAGATAAACCCAAGGTATTGATTACCGGTATGTTCAAAGGAAACTACCGGGAGGATTATTTACAACCGTTGGACGATATTGCCGGTGTTGAGGATATCAGTGCCAGCGACGGTGAAGAGGAGCTTCTCAAAACCAAGATAAAGGATGCAGATGTCTTGATTCTGGGCGGCGTCACGCTTCAGGCGAATGAGGTGTTGTTTTCCCAGACAGACCGTTTACGGGCGGTTGTCCGCTGGGGTAAGGGCTTTGACAATGTTGACGTGGATGCTGCCACGCGGCACGGGGTTATGGTGTCGATTCAGGGGGATTTTGAAATCTGTGTGGCTGAAGCGGCCGTGCTGCTGATGCTGGCGCTGTCCAAGAAACTCATGAAGCAGGTCCATGCTGCCAAAAACGGCATCCCGGTCAACGACAGCTTTCGGGGCGTGAACCTGTCCGAGAAAAAGCTGGGCATCGTTGGCCTTGGCATTATCGGCATTGAAACAGCCAGGATCTGCCAGGCGATCGGTATGAAGGTCATTGCCTTTGACCCCTATTGTGAGGAGCAGCGGGCGGCAGCGTTGGGTGTCGAACTTGTTCGTTTTGATGCTTTGCTGGATGGTTCCGATTTTATCTCCATCAGCTGCAACTACACCCCGGAAACCCATCACCTGTTTGATAAGAAGGCGTTCGAACTCATGAAAACGTCGGCCTTTATCGTGAACACAGCCCGCGGGTCGATAGTGGACGAGGCGGCTCTGACAGAGGCTTTGCAGTCCAACGCCATTGCCGGGGCAGGACTCGACGTGGTTGAAAAGGAGCCCATCGATACGGCCAGTCCGCTGCTGAGCATGGAAAATGTCATTATCACGCCCCATGCCCTGGCAGTAACCCTGGATGCCCGGCGCAAGGTGGCTGAAGGCGTTCTGGACAGTACGGTGCGCATTCTGCAGAATAAAAAGCCGAAACATCTGGTGAATCCGGATGTGGCAGTGCGCAATAGCTGATTCAGAAGTTGTCAGCGACTTTGGAAATAGTGAAGGGCGGAAATTATGTTGATAATTGATTCACACACCCATCTGGGCAAATCAAATTTGTCGTCGATTGACATCAGCGAGGCCGATCTGCTGGGCACAATGAACCAATGGGATGTCGATACCGCTCTGGTAATCCCCCATGCAGCCCCTGACGAGCCGTTCAGTGCCCATGAAAACGTCAGGCAACTGGTGCTCAAGCATCCCGATAAATTTTTCGGGGTATCTGCTTACAATCCGTTGCTCCTGGGAAATGACTACCCCGGAGAAACTAAAAAGTGTGTTGAACAGTTCGGGTTCAAGGGGGTCAAGTTTCACCCCTTGCTGTTTACTCTGTCGCCTGCCATGCCCAAGGCACAGGCGGTGTTCAGCACGGCGGCTGATTTGGGGGTTCCGGTCATCGTGCATACCGGTACGGGCGTGCCCTGGACATTGCCGTCTCTGTGCATCCCAGTGGCGCGAAAATACCCTGATTTAAAAATAGTGCTTGCCCACAGCGGTATGATGGTTTTTGCCGAGGAGGCTTTGATTGCCGCCCAGGAGTGCGAAAACATCTACCTGGACGTATCCTGGACAGCGGGTTTTCAAATCAAGCATTTTGTTGCGGAGTTGGGTCCTGAAAGAATCATGTTCAGTTCCGACCTCCCTGACAACCTGGGGGTGGAGTTGACCAAATTGAACGCCATAGGGCTGGAACAGGAAGCATTGGAATGGGTTCTGGGCCGGACAGCCAACACGTTGTTTGGCCTGGGGCTTTGATCATAGGGAAGCAATCTTTGAAAAAGCGGGTATAAAGATGAGCAGGAATTACATTTTGGCCATAGACGAGGGCTCTTATTCCACCAAAGCTGCGCTAATTGATCGCAGCGGAGTCCTCAAGGCCCAGGCAGGAAAAAAGTTCTCGCATATATATCCGCAGGCGGGATGGCATGAAATCGACCCGATGGATCTGTGGGATCGCACCATGGATGCGGTGAACCAGGTCATGGCAGATACCGGGGTTCGCCCACCCCAAATTGCATCCATCGGCATCTCTAACCAACGGGGGACGTTTGTCGTGTGGGAAAAGGCCGGTGGAAACCCTGTGGCCAATGCCATATTCTGGGGTGACACGCGGGGCGCGGCCTTTGTTGACAAACTTGCGGTCCAGGATGCCGATCAATTGCTAAAAGAAAAGACAGGCGCTAGCCTCAACCCGTTTTATTCCGGTTCCAAACTGGGCTGGCTTTTGGACAATATTCCAGACAGCCGGGCCCGTGCGGAAAAAGGTGAATTGCTGTTCGGTACCATCGAAAGCTGGCTGATCTGGAGGTTGAGCGGCGGAAAGATACACATATCCGACTTTTCAAATGCCCAGATAACGTTGCTGTTCAATGTCCATACCATGGACTGGGATCCTGAGTTGCTGTCCCTTTTCCAGGTGCCCCGTGCCATGCTGCCGGACCTGAAATCTGGCTCGGAAGTTTACGGGTACACGGCGGCGGATCTGTTTGCAGGAGAGCTGATACCTATTGCCGGCGCTGCCGGGGACCAGACCGCCGCCCTGTTCGGCCATCGGTGTTATGCAAGGGGTACGGCCAAGTGCAGCTACGGTACCAGCTGTGTCCCCTTGATGTTTATCGGTGATGAAATGAAAGGGGCGGAAACAGGAAGCGTCACCGTTGTGTACGACCTTGAAGGCTGCATGAAGTTCGGGATGGGCATCAGTACCGGCGGGGGCGGGGACGTCCTCCAGTGGCTGCGCGATGAAATGGGCCTGATCGATGATTTTGCCCAGACAGAGCAATTGGCCAACAACGCCGGGGATCACAGGGATGTATTCCTGGTGCCGGCCTTCAGCGGCTTGGGCGGCCCCCACTGGGACGCCACTGCCCGGGGTGCCATCGTGGGCATTACCCGGGACACCACCCGGGCTATGCTTGTACGGGCGGCACTGGACAGCATTGCCTTTCGTGTGAAGGACGGGGTTTCCGAAATCTGCAGACGCTCGCAAATTTCCTCAGGCGGTTTGTTTGTGGACGGCGGGGCAAGCCAGAACGATTATTTGATGCAATTTCAAGCTGACATACTTGGAATGACTATTTACCGGCCACAGCAGACAGAGGTCGCTTCCCTGGGGGGCGCCTACCTGGCTGGACTGGCCACGAAATTTATCACAGCTGATGATCTGAACCGGCCCGTCGAAGTGGAACGGGTATTTGAACCCCACATGGCAGCCAGCGAACGGCAAATGCTGTACCAAAGATGGCTGGCGGCTGTGGAGCGCTCAAAGGGATGGGTCAATTAGTCCGGATTCTATGTCGAGGAGGCCGTAACATATGACTGAAACACAAAACAACACATTAACCAAGGCCTTAGCAGGCATTGTCGGGCGAAAGTACGTGCGCTCGGACGATGCCGACAAGTTGGCTTATTCTTTCGATCTGTATTGGGTCCGCCATCTATGGCTCGACCGCGGTCATCTTCCCCCCAAACCGGATGTCATTGTCTGGCCGGGATCGGTGGAAGAGGTTCGGCAGATTGTGACTTTTGCCAACCAAGAGCGCATTCCGGTGATTCCGTATGGGGGCGGTACCGCATCCCAGGGGGCAACACTGCCCATATCCGGCGGCATCATGCTGGATCTCAAGCGTTTGAATAAGATCCTCGAAATAGATGTCAAAGCTTTCACTGTTACAGCTCAAACGGGCATTAACGGTTTTGATCTTGAGGCAGAGCTCAATAAGCAGGGCTTGACCCTGGCGCACTATCCCGCCTCACAGCGTGGTGCCACGCTGGGTGGGTATCTGGCTGCCCGTGGTTCAGGCACGTTGTCCACTAAATACGGCAAAGCCGAAGAAATGGTGATGTCGATGGAGGTGGTTCTGGCCGAAGGGCGAGTATTGAAAACCCTGCCTGTACCGCATCACGCCACCGGCCCGGATTTGACACAGCTATTTGTCGGATCCGAAGGGACTCTGGGGGTAATCACTTCAGCTAAAATGAGGGTGGACCCCCTGCCGGAAGTTCGCCGGTTTCGTTCGTTTTTGTTCCGTGACTTCCATTCGGCCATGGAAGCCGGGCGCAAGATCATGCTGAGTCGTATAAAGCCATGTGTCATCCGTTTGTACGATGAAGTCTCGAGCCGAAGAGTTGTGGAAAGCGTGTTGGGGATGAAGGTCAAAGGTTCGTACATGATCATCGGTTTCGACGGGCCGCTTCAACTCGTGGAAGCGGAGGAGAGCATTGGGTTTAAAATCATAAAAGACCTTGGTGGTGAGGACCTGGGCACCGAGGCCGGTGAAAAGTGGTGGGACCATCGCTATGATTTCTATTTCCCGCCCCACATGTTTGCCCTGCCGTGGATGCATGGTACGCCGGATACGGTGACCACTTTTGATAAAATAGAGGACCTGTACGCGGAAAAGCATGACGTTCTCACCACGAAATATGCTGAATGGGATTTGATCTACCATGCCCATTTCTCGCATTGGTTTCCCTGGGGTGTGATGATGTACGACCGTTTTGTTATCGAGGACCCGCCTCAGGATCCGGAAGAAGCCCAGGCCCTCCATGATCAGATCTGGGACGACGCCGTTCGCATTTCCCTCAAACACGGCGGCGTATTGAACGAGCACCATGGCATAGGGATCAAGCTGGGCTATCTAATGCCGCTGCAGTACGGCGATGGTTTCGAAGCCCTCCTTTCCATAAAGGACGCCCTGGACCCGAATGGAATAATGAATCCGGGCAAGTTGGGGTTCCCCAATAAAATCACGCAAAAGGAGTAGCATGAGCCACCTAGACGATTTTATCAAAGTCACCCGCGGGTGCCGCTTTTGTCCCATGTGCCGACATGCGTGCACTATCGGCAGTATAACCTGCAATGAATTGAATATGCCCCGGGGCAAAGGGTTGTTGGGCTACGCGGTTACGGAAGAGTTGATTCCCCTGGAAGGCAGTACAGCTAAGGCTTTTTATGAATGCTGCCAGTGCGGCCTCTGTGAGGAGTGGTGCAGCACTCATTATAATCTGCCGGGTGCGATTCTGGCAGCCAGGGCGGATGCCGTGGAAAAGGGCAGCCAGCCGGAAGTGGTAAAGGAAACCGCCCAAAGGGTCCTGGAGAACAACAGCCTCTACGAGACCGGTGATCAATCTCGCACCGGACAGTTCGCTGAAAAGGCGCCCGTGGGGCTGGAAATGGCGAGCGTCGTCCTTTTTATGGGGTGCGGCGCGGCATACGCTGACCATGCATCTGCAGACGCGACTTTCCAGGTCCTCAACCAGTCTGAGGTTGGGTACACCCTGCTGACAGATGAGAAGTGCTGCGGGGCACCGCTGTACAGCCTGGGATACCAAAAGGAAGCCTTGGCCTTAGCCCAGGCGAATTTCGAAAGTCTGCGGCAGGCAGGGTGCAAGGCCCTGGTGAGCCCCTGTCCCGAGTGTGTAAAATCCTTTAAAATAGATCACCCCCAGTGGGGGCTCGAGGAAACAAGGGGGTTTGAAGTCTTCCATATATCTGAGTTCGTGTTGAATTTGGTGGATAAGGGAACATTGAAATTGACAAAACCGGTTGACATGTTGGTAGCGTATCATGACAACTGTCATATGAGCAGGGGACTGGGGATTTGTGATCAACCGCGTGACCTCTTGAAGCGCGTACAGGGGATGCAGGTGGCGGAATTGGAATATATCCATTCACACTCGCACTGCTGCGGGGCCGGCGGGGGCATCCAATTCGTCAATCCGGAGACGGCGAAAACCGCGTCGCGCAAGATCATTGAAGAAGCGCAGTCCCTGGGTGTCGCGGCCATTGTTACTGCATCGGTGAACTGCAAGCACCACATGCAGTCTGCCATGGTGCCTGAAGACACCATTGAGGTGCTGCACATTATGGAAGTGGTCGCCAAAGCACTTTAGGAAGGGAGGGAGAACCATCAGGGGCCTCGTTATTTTAGGAAACAGACAGGCTGAAATCCGTGAATTCCCGGATCCCGAACCCGGGCCTGACCAGGTCTTGGTGGCCATGAAGGCAGCTGCCGTGAAAAAAACTGTCTCCTGCTTCCTAATGAACTGACCTTTATGGACGGCATGTTCATTTCCTGCATCGCAGGAACAGCTTACTCATCTATAAAAAAACTTCAAGTGTCAAGGCACGACACACTTTTGGTCAACGGCCTGGGGCCGCTTGGCCTAATGACCGCCCTTTTCGGGAAGGTACTGGGTGCATCAATCATTGCCGTGGATATCGTTGAAGAACGTCTGGCAATGGCCAAAGATTTCGGCCTGGACGCAGTTCTGGACGCGTCGGAAACAGATGTGGTCCAGGCGGCTGCCAATCTGACCAAGGGGCACGGAGCAACCCTGGCGTTTGACAGCACAGGTGTTATCAGCGCCAACATCGCTACCATATCCGCTATGGCCCGCCACGGGAAGATCGTGCTCGCTGGCAAGAACTACTGTTCCGAGGGAATCAACCTGGGTGATGTCGAGCTGGAATTTTGAGGAAATATAGTGATGTTTGAGAGCCTGAAAAATAAGCGCGTCCTCATCACCGGCGCTTCATCCGGTATCGGCCGGTGCACGGCCGAGTTGTTTGCTGCCCATGGCGCTGTCTGCGCTATACACTTTTCCGAAAACAGGGAAGGTGCTCAAAGGACTGTGGATGCCATCCAATCCAGGTGCGGTTCTGCAGAGTTGTTTCAAGTGGATTTTTCCGAGTGGCCTTCCGGCAGCCAACTGATCCGCAACGTTATCAAGACCATGGGCGGGTTGGACGTTCTGGTCAACAATGCCGGTGCTCTTTTGGGCAGAATCGATTTTCTGAAATTGGACGAAGGCTCGTGGGATTTGACATATGCCCTCAATGTGAAGGCGCCCTTTTTCCTCTCGCAAGAGGCGTTTCAACACATGCAAAAAAACGGCGGCGGCAGGATTATCAACATCAGCTCGATTTCTGCGAAATATGGGGGCACTGCCGTTTCCCTGCACTACGGGTCGGCCAAGGCTGCCCTGGAAGCGGTTACCAGGGGACTGTCCAGACTGGGAGCGGAACATGACATCCTGGTGAATGCCGTAAGATGCGGATTCATCGATTCGGGGTTTCATGAAAAGATTGCCTGGTCCCGAGAGGAGATAAGGGAAAGGATTGAACGCATTCCCCTGGGACGGCCGGGCAAACCCATGGATGCCGCCCGGATGGTGTTGTTCCTGGCTTCCGAAGCGGGCAACCACATCACCGGTGAAATATTTACGGTAAGCGGCGGCGATTGACCAAGGAACCACAGCATGATTGAAATTAGAATCCACGACTGCGGGGGGAAGGGGCTGTCACGGCGGCCGAAATTCTTGCCTACCATAGCATATTATTGGCATTAAAATATTATGTCATGATAGTTGCATTCTCATGATATTTTACGTCGACTATTTGAAAAGACATCCTGGTGGAAATTACGAAATATGGCCTGCGAAGGCAGGCAGACAAGGAAGATGATGTGCCGGCGCTTATCGATTCGGACCTGTCAGGCAAGGAATTTCGTCAAAACTGGGCGCGATTTGTTACTGTAGT
>NZAZ01000055.1 GCA_002686255.1 Rhodospirillaceae bacterium | reverse complement strand
TGGCCGATGCACCCGGATCGCCCTGCAACCGTTTCGGCACCGGATCGCCGCGCCAATCGAGAAACAGAATTGATCCAATTTGGGCCGGAAAGACCCTAGGCGCCCGTTTGCAGGCCGATCAGGCCGAGTCCGGCTTTCAGGGTTTCCTCCCTCGGCCCCGAACTGTCGACGCGAAGCCATTCGATCCGGCCCAGGTCATGGGTCAATTGCCGTTCCAAAATCCTGGCGTCGGCATCCGAAACATCGCGTTGGCGCTCGGTCACCCGCCGGGCCATGATTTCCGCCGGGGCTTCCAGCCACAGGCCGATGAACGGCACCCCGGCCTTGTCGGCGATGCGCTCTATGGCGCGGCGGCTTTCAGGTTTGGCGAAGACGGCGTCGGCGATCACCGACTGCCCGGCCCGCAGGGCCGCCAGCGCTTCTTCGTACACAGCCTCGAATGTGCGTTCGGTCATCTCGGCCGAATAGCCCTCCTCGCCCAATCGCCGGGTCAGCGGCACCCCGGCCAGGCGCTTGCGGGTGGAATCGCTGCGCACCACCCGGGCCCCCGGCGCCACTCCCAGGAACGGGGCCAGTTCCCGGGCCATGCGGGACTTGCCGCTGCCGGAAAGACCGCCGACGGCGATCAGGCGGGGCGGTTCCGGGGCCAGGTAATTCAGCGCCATGTTCAGGTAATCGTTTGATTCCTCCGCCCGGGCCCGGGCCTTGTCGCGGTCCGACAACGTCTGCGCCTGGGCCGCGTCGACGTGCGAACGGATGGCGGCGCGCATGGACAGAAACAACGCCATCACCGGTATGCCGCCGGCTTCCCCGGCGCCGTCGCCGGTGACGTCCAGATAGCGGTTGAAAACGATATTGGCGAGCCGCCCGAGACCCCGGTGGTCCAGGTCCATGAGCAGGAACGCCAGGTCGTAAAGGACGTCGATGGTGGCGAAGGCGTCGTTGAATTCGATGGCGTCGAAAAGGGTCGGCCGGCCTTCGACGATGCAGATATTGCGCAAATGCAGATCGCCGTGACAGTGCCGGACGCGGCCTGAATCGCGGCGGCGGTCAAGCACCGGCGCCAAGGCTTCCAGCGCTTGCAGCGATAGCCCGGTCAGGGTTTCCGCATCGGCCTTATTGAGGACCCCTTCTTCGGCCCCGGCGAAGCATTCGGCATTGTTTTCGATAATCATGGCGATGCCGTCGCCGCCGCCGCCATCGGTGCGGGACTGGGCCATTTGGTGAAAGTCGGCGATGGCGTCGGCCAGGTCTTCCATCATCGCGCGGCCGAGGCCGCCTTTCCGGGCCAGCCGGTCGAAAAGCGTGTCTTCGTCGAAACGTTTCATTTCGACCACCCAGTCGACGGCCTCTCCGTCGCCGTCCAAGGCCAGGGTTCCGTCCGCTTCGCGCGTTACCGCCACCACGCCCAGATAAATCGACGGCGCGGTGCGGCGGTTGATCCGGACTTCGGCCTCGCATGCCAGGCGGCGCTTCTCGGGCGTCGAAAAATCAAGATAGGGAAAGGTGACGGCGCGTTTTAGCTTGTAAACGCGCCCGGGCCCCAAAAACACCAGCGACACATGGGTCTCGACCCTGTCCACGGTGCCGGCCCCGGGTACATCTTCGGGGCCGAAAACCGCCGGGTCGGAAAGCAACCGGATGATTTCGTCCTGGGAGCCGGGTTGGGAGCCGCCATTGCCGGATGCCGAGGTCAATGAAAGACCGCCCGTTTTTCTTCCACGCCCTCGGGGTCTTCGTGGATCAGGACCTCGGCGTTGGGAAAAGCCTGCATGACTTTGGCTTCGACGGCGTCGGCAATCGTATGGGCATCGAGCAGCGATTTGTCGCCGTCCATTTCCAGGTGCATCTGGATGAAAACCCGGTTCCCGGACGACCGGGTGCGCAGGTCGTGAAGCCCTTTGACCCCCGGGTGGGCCAACGCGATGTCGAGGATTTTCTGACGTTCGTCATCCTTCAGTTCCCGGTCCATGAGCATGTGATAGGCGGCGTTCCCGATCCGCCGGGCGCCCCAAAAGATGTAGCCGGCGATGATCAGGGCAATGAGAGGATCGGCCAGGGTCCAGCCTAAGGCGCTGACCAGCCACAGCGATAGGATGACGCCGGCGTTGACCAGGATGTCCATCTGGTAATGGACGGAATCGGCGGTAATGGCGATGGAGCCGGTTTTGCCGACCACATAACGCTGAAACGCCACCAGAATCAGGGTCAGGACGATGGCCAGCCCCATCACCGCATAGCCGACGTCGGTGTTTTCGATGTTCCGGGGGTTGAACAGCCTTGCGCCGGCTTCGATGACCAGGAAAACCGCCGACCCGCAAATGAACGCCGCCTGCGCCAGTCCGGCCAACGGTTCCGCCTTGCCGTGGCCGAAGCGGTGTTCCTTGTCGGCGGGTTCCAGCGCATGGCGGACGGCCAGCAAGTTCAACAGCGAGGCCCCGGCGTCCAAAAACGAATCGATCAGGGTCGACAGCAGGCTGACGGCGTCGGTCATCAGCCAGGCCGCGAACTTGGTGACGATCAGCACCGCCGCCACCGTCACCGAGGCATAGGTCGCCAGCCGCATCAGGCGGCCGGCCTGATCGGACGGCAGCCGGGCGCCGGCCGTTGTTTGCTTGTTTGAATCGGTGATCGCGTCGGGCATGGCGGGTCTGGGGCTTAAGGGAAAAGCCGCTCCGTTGTCCAACCGTCGTCGGCCCGATGATACACCAGGCGGTCATGCAAACGGAACTTTCGCTCGGTCCAGAATTCGATCATTTCGGGAAGGATCCGGTATCCGGACCAGAAATCCGGCCGCGGCACCGGACCGACGTTGAACTTGGCGGTGAACTCGGCGGCCTTTTTCTCCAGCTCGAAGCGACCCTCCAAGGGGCGGGACTGTTTCGACGCCCAGGAGCCGATCCGGACCGCCCGGTCGCGGGATTGGAAATAGGCGTCGGCCTCCTCAATGCTGACCGGCTCGACGGGCCCATCGACGCGGACCTGGCGGCCCAGGGATTTCCAATAAAAACAAAGCGACGCCCGCGGGTTGGCGGCCAGTTCCTCGCCCTTGCGGCTTTCGGTGTTGGTGTAAAACACGAAGCCCCTATCGTCGGCCGCCTTCAACAACACCATGCGCACGGACGGGCGGCCGTCGGGGGTTGCCGTCGCCAGCGCCGCGGCGTTGGGGTTGATGGGCTCTTGCGCCTCGGCCTCGGCCAGCCATTCCTTGAATTCGGCGATCGGGTCTTTGGGTTCGGTGACGGTCATCACAGCCAAACGTTGCATCAACGGGTTATTAACCAAGCCTAGCTACCTTTTACCGGGGACGGCTCGGAAGCTCTCGCGCTTGTGAGTCGAAAAAGGCCCAAATTTTTGCCATAATAGTGGGCCAGGGTGTATGCCTAGGGAAGTAACGCCCACCCGTTTTGTCAAGCATCAGCTTATCAGAGGTCAGTAAAATGCCTGCAATGAAAAGCGTCTATAAAATCACCGCCGCCATCGTCCTCGCCGTGCCGCTGGCCGCCTGCCAGTCTATGCAGGACAACCCCAAGCAGACCGGCGGCACGTTGCTCGGCGCCGGTCTCGGGGCCCTGGTCGGTTCGCAGGTCGGTGGCGGCAAGGGAAAATTGGCCGCCGTCGCCGTCGGCGCCCTGGCCGGGGCCTGGGCCGGCAGCGAAATCGGCAAGTCCCTGGACAAGGCCGACCGGCTTTATGCCCAGCGCAACGCCCAGGACGGCCTTGAATACACCCAGACCGGCCAAAGCAAGTCCTGGCGGAACCCGGATTCCGGAAATTCCGGCACCATTACGCCGACCCGCACCTACCGCACGGCGGAAGGCAAGAATTGCCGCGATTTCGAGACCACCATCTACGTCGACGGCAAACAGGAAACCGGCACCGGCCGCGCCTGCCGGCGCACCGACGGCACCTGGCAGATCGTCCAATAGGCCCTTCGGGCGCCGAACCGCAAAGCCGTCCCCGGCGGCGGGATCGAGGCGCCGACCATCGACGGCATGGTCAACGTCACCGTGCCCAAGGGCTCCAACACCGGCACCCGGCTCCGGCTCCGGCTCAAGGGCAAGGGACTGAAATCCGGGGCCGTTACAATTTGCAACTAAACGTGATCGGGGGGGCTTTGGCCTTTAGGCGGCTATTGTGTACATTCGGACGACACTCCGGGGGGGGTGGCGGAATTAAAAAACAACGACGAGGAGCCCATGAACGACCCCCTGCAATTGATGCCTGAGCAAAAATCCAAGGACGAGGATTCGAAGCCCGACTCCGGCATCTTGCCCGGCACCTTGATGGCCGGGAAAAAAGGCCTGGTCATGGGGGTCGCCAATGACCGGTCCATCGCCTGGGGCATCGCCAAGGCCGTCCACAATCAGGGCGCCGAACTGGCCTTTTCCTTTCAGGGCGATGCGCTGAAAAAACGCGTCGATCCGTTGGCCGATTCGCTGGGCTCGGACTTCGTGGTTCCCTGCGACGTCACCGAACCATCTTCCATGGACGCGGTGTTCGCCGCCGTCAAGGAGCGCTGGGACCGGCTCGATTTCCTGGTCCATGCCATCGCCTTTTCCGACAAGGACGAGCTGAAGGGCCAGTACATCGACACCACGCCCGACAATTTCGCCTCGACCATGAACATCTCTTGCTATTCGTTCACGGCGCTGTGCCAACGGGCCCGGCCGCTGATGACCGGCGGCGGCAGCCTGTTGACGCTGACCTATTTCGGCGCCGAGCGGGTGATGCCCCATTACAACGTCATGGGCGTCGCCAAGGCGGCGCTGGAAGCCAGCGTCCGCTACCTGGCCGAGGACTTGGGGCGCGAAAACATCCGCGTCAACGCCATTTCGGCGGGGCCGATGAAGACCCTGGCGGCGTCGGGCATCGGGGATTTCCGCTATATCCTGAAGTGGAACGAGTACAATTCGCCGCTGCGCCGCAACGTCACCCACGACGACATCGGCGGCGCCGGGATGTACCTTTTGTCCGACCTTTCCAGCGGCGTCACCGGCGAGACCCACCACGTCGATTGCGGCTACAACGTGGTCGGCATGAAGGCCGTGGACGCGCCCGACATTTCCGTCGTCTAGCCTTCCCCAGGCAAACGCATATGACATGGTAACGAATTTCCTCTCCTTCGAGACGGGTCTTCGCCCCCCTCAGGATGAGAAAATCCTTACGCCTTTACCTAACGCTTCATGCTGAGGAGGCCGCCAAGGCGGCCGTCTCGAAGCATGCCGCGACCATAGGCGATAGCCCTGCTAGCCATCCCCGCCGGGCTCGATTAAAGTAGCCGTTATGAGCTTCAATACCTTCGGACACCTTTTCCGGTTCACCACCTTCGGCGAAAGCCACGGTCCCGCCATCGGCTGCGTCGTTGACGGCACGCCGCCGGGGATTCCGCTGACCGAGGCCGAAATCCAGGTTTTCATGGACAAGCGCCGGCCCGGGCAAAACAAATACACCACCCAGCGCCAGGAATCGGATACGGTCAAGATCATCTCCGGCGTCTTCGAGGGCGTCACCACCGGCGCCCCGATCGCCCTCGTGGTCGAAAACGAGGACGTCCGGTCGAAGGACTACGACGACATCAAGGACACCTTCCGCCCCGGCCACGCGGATTTCACCTATTTCAGGAAATACGGCATTCGCGATCACCGCGGCGGCGGCCGCTCGTCGGCCCGCGAAACCGCCATGCGGGTCGCCGCCGGGGCCATCGCCCGCAAAATTCTAGGCCCCGGCGTCACCATCCGCGGCGCCCTGGTCAAAATCGGCGGCACCGCCGTCAACCGCGATAATTGGGACTGGGCCGAAGTCGACAACAACCCCTTCTTTTCGCCCGACGCGGAGGCCGTCAAGACGTTCGAGAAGCTTCTCGACGACACCCGCAAGGCCGGGTCGTCCCTGGGCGCCGTCATCGAGGTCGTGGCCTCGGGCGTCCCCGCCGGCCTCGGCGCCCCGGTCTACGCCAAGCTCGACGCCGACCTCGCCGGCGCCATGATGGGGATCAACGCCGTCAAGGGGGTCGAGATCGGCGCCGGGTTCGAGGCGGCGAGGCTGTCGGGGGAGGAAAACGCCGACGAGATGCGCATGCACGAAGGCGAGGTGAGGTTCCTGTCCAACAACGCCGGCGGTGTCCTGGGCGGCATCTCCACCGGCCAGGACATCGTCGTCTGCTTCGCCGTCAAACCGACCAGTTCGATCCTGAAACCGAAGCGGACCGTCGATACCAACGGCAACGATACGGAAGTCTCGACCAAGGGCCGCCACGACCCCTGCGTCGGCATCCGCGCCGTGCCCATCGGCGAGGCGATGATGGCCTGCGTCCTCGCCGATCACCTGCTCCGCCACAGGGCGCAGTGCGGTTGACGGCGGGAGTTCAGGAGGCCGCCATGCCGCAACCCGACCACATCATTAAACTGCCGCCGGTGCCGGACCCAGCCGACCTGCCCGACGACATCAGGAAATATTTCGATATCTGCGCCGAAAAGCTCGGCCTGATCCCCAACGTGCTCAGCGCCTATACGGTGAACGCGGATAAGTTCCGTACCTTTACGACGTTTTACAACCTTCTCATGCTCGACGAGGAGACCTGCCGGCTCTCCAGGCTGGAGCGCGAAATGATCGCCGTCGTCGTCTCAAGCGCCAACCGTTGCTATTACTGCCTGATCGCCCACGGCCAGGCGGTGCGCCAGCTTTCCGGCGATCCGCAACTGGGCGAGATGATGGTGACAAACTATCGGGTCGCCGAACTGGATCCACGGCAGCGTGCCATGCTCGACTACGCCTGGAAGCTGACCCTGACGCCGCACGACATCGGTGACGCCGACCGCAAGGCGCTGGAGGACGCCGGTTTCAGCGGCCAGGACATTTTCGACATCACCGACGTCGCCGCCTTCTTCAACTACACCAACCGCATGGCGCACGGCCTCGACATGATGCCGAACCCCGAATACCACGCCAAGGACCGCTGAGCGCGCTCACCTGAAACCCGCCGCGATCAGGAATTCCTTGTTGCCGTCGGCGCCGGTGACGGGGCTGGCGGTCAATCCCAGCACCCGCCAGCCGTCTTGGCACCCGAGCCAGCTTTCGATGCGTTTGCAGACTTCGTCGTGAAGCGACGGGTCGCGGATGATGCCGCCCTTGCCGACCTTGCCTTTGCCGACCTCGAACTGCGGCTTGATCAGCGCCACCAGTGAGCCCCCCGGAGCGGCCAGCGCCATCGCCGCCGGCAGCACCACCTCGAGGCCTATAAAACTCGCGTCGCAGACGATCAAATCGACCGGGTCGGGGATTTGTTCGGGCCCCAGGTGGCGGGCATTGGTCTTGTCCAGCACCACCACCCGTTCGTCCCGGCGCAGATTCCAGTCCAGTTGCCCGTGGCCGACGTCGACGGCGTAGACCTTTGCCGCGCCGCCGCAAAGCAGGACATCGGTGAAGCCCCCGGTCGAGGCGCCGATATCCAGGCATACCTTGTCCTTGGGCTCGATGCCGAAATGATCGAGCCCGTGGGCGAGTTTGACCCCGCCCCGCGACGCCCACGGATGATCGGGGCCCTTGACGGTCAGCGGAATGTCGGCCGCGACCCGGTGGCCGGGCTTGTCCAGACGCTTTGTTTCCGAAAACACCCGCCCGGCCATGACCAGGGCCTGGGCGCGGGCGCGGCTGTCGGCGAGCCGGCGCTCGACGAGCACATGATCGAGGCGCAATTTACCGGTCTTGGCCATGAGGCCAGCATACCGCGCCCGCCGAGGCTAAGGAAATCGGCTGTGGAATTATGGGATCAGGCGAGCTGGGCCAGGATCGCCGGGTCGGCTTCGTCGGCGCGGCCGAGCGCCGCCAGAACGTTGGCGACCATGTGCGGGGCCTTCAACCCGGCCATCTCATATTGGGTGTCGGGCTTGTTATGGTCGACGAACTCATCCGGCATGGTCATCACCCGCACCTTGAGGCCGTTCTCCAGCAATCCCTCGTTGGCCAGGAACTGCAACACATGGGCGGAGAAACCGCCGGCCGAGCCTTCCTCTATGGTCAGCAGGACTTCGTGCCCGGTGGCCAGGCGGCGGATCAGGTCTTCGTCCAGCGGCTTGGCGAAGCGCGCATCGGCGACGGTGGGGGAAAGCCCCATCGCCGCCAGTTCCTCGGCCGCCTTCAAGGCTTCGCCCAGGCGCGTGCCGAGGCTGAGGATGGCCACCGTGGAGCCTTCGCGGAGCACCCGGCCCTTGCCGATCTCCAACGCCTGGCCCCGGGACGGCAGCTCGACGCCGACCCCTTCGCCGCGCGGATAGCGGATCGCCGACGGCCGGTCGTCGATGGCCGCCGCGGTCGCTATCATGTGCATCAGTTCCGCCTCGTCGGCCGACGCCATGACCACAAAACCCGGCAACGTGCACAGGTACGGCAGGTCGAAAGCGCCGCAGTGGGTGCATCCGTCGGCGCCGACATAACCGGCGCGGTCGATGGCGAAGCGGACCGGCAGGCTCTGGATGGCGACGTCGTGCACGACCTGATCGTAGGCGCGCTGCAGGAACGTCGAATAAATCACCGCGAAGGGCTTGTAACCCTCGCACGCCAACCCGGCGGCGAAGGTCACCGCGTGCTGTTCGGCGATGCCGACGTCGAAGCTGCGTTCGGGGAAGCGCTCGGCGAACTTGTCGACCCCGGTGCCGCCCGGCATGGCGGCGGTGATGGCGACGATCTTGTCATCCACCTCGGCCTCGGCGATCAGGCCCTTGGCGAAGACGCTGGTAAAGCTGGGGGCGTTGGATTTCGGTTTTTCCTGCTTGCCGGTAATGACGTCGAACTTGGATACCCCGTGGTACTTATCGGCCGACTCCTCGGCCGGCTTGTAGCCGTGGCCTTTCTTGGTCACGCAATGGAGCAACACCGGACCCGATTCCTTGTCGTCGCGGAGGTTCTTCAAGACCGGTAGCAGGTGTTCAAGGTTGTGCCCGTCAACCGGACCGACGTAATAGAAGCCCAGTTCCTCGAACAGGGTGCCGCCGGTGACCATGCCGCGGGCGTATTCGTCGACCTTGGCCACCGCTTCCTCGATCTTGCGCGGGAATTTCTTGGCCACCTCCTTGGCGAAATGACGCGCCGAGCGGAATGGCTTCGATGAAATCAGCCGCGACAGATAGGCGCTGAGCGCGCCCACGGGCGGGGCGATGGACATGTCGTTGTCGTTGAGGATGACGATCAGCTTCGAATCCATGGACCCGGCGTTGTTCATGGCCTCGTAGGCCATGCCGGCGGTCATGGCGCCGTCACCGATGACGCAAATCACGTGGTTGTCGCCGCCGCCGAGATCGCGGGCCACCGCCATGCCCAGTCCCGACGAGATCGAGGTCGAGGAATGGCCGGTGCCGAAGGGGTCGTATTCGCTTTCCCTGCGGTTGGTGAAACCGGCAAGCCCGCCGCCCTGGCGCAACGTGTTCATGAGTTCACGCCGCTCGGTTAAAATTTTGTGAGGATAACACTGATGGCCCACATCCCAGATCAAACGGTCCTTCGGGGTGTTGAAAACGTGGTGGATGGCGACGGTCAGTTCGACGACCCCCAACGACGCCCCCAGGTGGCCGCCGGTGATCGAAACGGAACGCACGGTATCGGTCCGCAGCTCCTTCGCCAACTGCTTTAGCTGTTTGATGGAAAAGCCCCGGATATCCGCGGGTTTCCTAACCTTATCCAGGAGCGGAGTCTTGCTTTTTTGGGCCACGGTTATTACCCCTCCCCGGGGATACTAAGGTGTTTTCTCAAGGCGGTAAAACAGGGCCGAAACGGGACGGCTCAAGCCCTCACGCACGCCTATTTACCACATAATGGGCCAATTCTTGTAGTAGCCTGCTCTTTTCGCCGAAAATTTCAAGGTGTGAAGCCGCCTGATCGGCCAGAACCTCGGCTTGTTCGTGCGCCCTTTCGGGGCCCAGCAACGACACGAACGTGGCTTTTCCGGCGGCGGCGTCCTTGCCGGTCTTCTTGCCGACTTCCTTTTCATTGCCCTCCACGTCGAGCAGGTCGTCGGCGATCTGGAACGCCAGCCCGACATCGTGGGCATAGGCGTGAAGCACGTGGCGGGCGTTTTCCGACGCCTTGCCCAGGATCGCCCCGGCCTCGCAGGACACCGCGATCAAGGCACCGGCCTTCATCCGTTGCAGGCGGGTGATCTCCGGCATCTTCAGGTCATGGTCCTCGGCGAACAGGTCGAGCATCTGACCGCCGACCATGCCGGTTTCGCCGGCCGCCTTGGCCAAGGCCAGGGTCAATTCCGAGCGCACCTTGGAATCGGCGTGGGTATCGTCTTCGGACAGCACCTCGAAGGCCTTGGTCAAAAGCGCGTCGCCGGCCAGGATCGCCGTCGCCTCGTCGAATTTGACGTGACAAGTCGGTTTGCCGCGGCGCAGCTCGTCGTCGTCCATGGCCGGCAGGTCGTCATGGATGAGCGAATAACAATGCACCATTTCGACCGCCGCCGCTACCCGTAGCGCCGAGGCGGGATTGACGTTGAAAAGGTCGGCGCTGGCGGTGACCAGGAACGGGCGGATGCGCTTGCCGCCGCCAAGGGTTGTATAGCGCATGGCCTCGACGACGCGGGCCTCGGGTCCGGTGCCGGGCTTAAGCAGCTTATCGAGGACGACGCTGACGGCTTTGGCGTTATCGGCCAGGGCTTTTTTGAGAGCGGCCAACCGTTCAATCCAAGTCCGCGGGTTCGGCGCCGATGTCGCCATCGGGCCCAAGCACGATCTTGTCGATCCGGGCCTGGGCTTCCTTGAGCTTAACTTGGCAATGCTTCTTCAGATGCGCGCCGCGGGTATAAGCGTCGATGGCCTGGTCCAGTTTCACCTGGCCGGTTTCGAGGCTTTGGACGATGTCTTCCATCTCGGCCAAGGCGTCTTCGAAGCTCAGCTTGCGGATGTCGGCGGGAATTTTTCTGTCGGCCATGAGCCCCCCCTGCTTCAAGGCAAGAGCGGTTCAAGGCTGATAGGAACCATTTGACCGGGATTATTTTGTCCCGTGGCCAGGCACGCTTCGAAATGCGATGCCGGCGCATCGGATAAGGAGCGTAACGACGCCACGGGGCAAAAGAACCCGGCCTGCGGTGGGGCATATCGGCCCCCCGGGTGCGTTGCGGCGCTTGCCCGATGGCCCCGCATCGCGCTTCGCGCCGCGCCTGCCCGATTGAGCCGATCTGCTCCCATCAAATTGATTCCTATCAGCCTTGACCCGCTCTCGGAGTTTACTGACCGGACCTTTCGCGGGCAAGGCTCCGGGTTCGGCTCTTCATGCCAAGGATCAGTCCGCCATCAGCACGCGGACGTGGGTCTGGACGCTTTCGGTCAGCGCCTGAAGGTTATAGCCGCCTTCCAGCAACGAGACGACCTTGCCGTCGCAGCATTCGCCGGCAACCGCCAGCAGTTCGCCGGTAACCCAGGCGTAGTCTTCGGTTTGCAGCGAAATCTGCGCCAGGGGATCGCGGTCGTGGGCGTCGAAACCGGCCGAGATCAGAAGCAGGTCGGGATCGAAGGCGCGCAGCGCCGGCAGGATTTTTTCCCGGTAGCCCTCGCGGAAGGCGGCGGTGCCTTCCCCGGGCGCCATTTGCAGGTTGCGGATGTTGTTGAACTCCCCGGTCTCGCTCGCCAGCCCGGTGCCCGGATAGGCCGGCCATTGATGAGACGAGGCGTAAAACAGGCCTTCGTCGTGTTCGAACATATGCTGGGTGCCGTTGCCGTGATGGACGTCGAAGTCGACCACCGCGACCCGGTCCAGCCCGTGCCGGGCGCGTCCGTGGAGGGCGCCCACGGCGACCGAGTTGAACAGGCAAAAGCCCATGGCGCGGGACGATTCGGCATGGTGCCCGGGCGGGCGGACGGCGCAAAAGGCGTTTTTCCCCTTGCCCTTGATGACCAGGTCAACGGCATCGCAGACGGCCCCCGCGGCCCGCCGCGACGCTTCGCCGGAGGCCGGCGAGATGCCGGTGTCGGGGTCCAGGTAGACGCGGCCTTCCTTGGGCATGTTTTCGAAAATCCGCTCGATGTAATAAGGCTCGTGCACCTGTTCGATTTCCTTGAGGTCGGCCACCGGCGCCTCGTGGCGGTCGAGGGCCTTGAAATCGTCGTCCTCAAACCCCTGCATCACGGCCCGCAACCGGTCCGGGCATTCGGGATGGCCGCGGCCGGGATCGTGTTCGATGCAGATGGGGTGGGTGTATAGAAGCGTGGTCATAAAAGGGTCCTATTGGGGCGACGCCCGGGTGATTTCCTTCAGGTAATCGACGAACTGCTTCAGCTTCCCGGTTTCCGTCACCCTTTGCACCGGCATCTTGGTGCCGGGCAGGTACTTGTCGGGGCCCTGGTCGAAAAGCTGGAACAGGGTCTTTTCGTTCCACCGGAAATCGACGCCGGTGAGCGCGTCGGAATAGTTGTAACCCCTGACCGAGCCGGCGGAGCGCCCGAACAGGCCCGACAGGTGCGGACCGGAACGCTTGCGCCCGTTGGCGCTCAACGAATGACAGCGGGCGCATTTCTTGAACAGCGGCGCGCCGGGATGGTCGCTGTTCAGCCACGGCTTCGGCTCGTCGTCGCCTTCCGCCGCCAGCCCGATGCGGTCGCCGCTTTGCAGGTGCCAGACGCGGACCAGCTCGTCGGAACTGCCGGTAAGCGCGAAGCGGCCGTCCGGCGAATAGCGCGCGGCCCAGACGATGGCGTCGTGGGCGCGGATGGTCCGTAGCGGTGCGCCTGTAGCAAGGTCCCACTCGACAAGATACCCGGATCGCCCAGCCGACAGAGCCGATTTGCCGTCCGGCGAAAAGGCGGCGGCGTAAATCTGCCCGTCGTTTTCCTTGAACGCCTTGATTTCGGCCATCGTCTGCAAATCCCAAAGACGCAGCGTCTTGTCGATGCCGGCCGACAGCAACTTTGTCCCGTCCGGCGACACGCTGATCCGGGTGATGCCCATTTCGTGGCCTTCGAGCGTGCCCTGGATGCGCCCCGTTTCGACATCCCAGACGCGGATTTTGCCATCGTGGTCGCCGGCCACGACGCGTTTGCCGCCATCGGCGAAGGCGACGGCGTTGATCGGCGACGTATGGCGGATGACCAGGGACTCCTCGCCCTGGGCCAGGTCCCACAGGCGCACCGTCTTGTCCCAGCTTCCGGTCGCCGCCAGGCGGCCGCCGGCCGACACCGCCAGGCCCATGACCTTATGGCCGTGGCCGATGAGCCTTTTCAGGGGCTTCAGGGTTTTCAGGTCCCACAGGATCGCCGTCTTGTCGTCGCTGGTGGTCAGGGCCCGGACGCCGTCGGGTAAAAAGGCGACGTTGGTGACCGGGCCCGCGTGGGCGTCGAGCACGCCGATTTCCGTCTGTTCGACAAAATCCCACAGCCGGGCCGTGAAGTCGAAGCTGCCGGTCAGCACCCGGGCGCCGTCGGGCGAAACGTCGATGGCCCGCACCATGCCGCCGTGGCCGGCCATGTCGGCGTTCGCCGGCGCCGGGGCCGACAACGATAACAAGATGAAACTGAGAATGATGACGGCTGTTGATCCAAGCCTTGGCGTGGTCACGACGCCTCCTTCGTCTGACGGTCCCTATTGGAAGGTATATTGGCCGCCAGGGCGGGTCTTGCCAACGCTGTTTTTGCCATCTGGGGGTTAACCCGGCGCGTGGATGGCGAGGAATCCCGTCACTGCCTCGTCGGCCACGGCGGCGACCTCGGCGGCGGTCGGTTCCGGGGCCAGATCGAGCAATCGGCGCATGTAAAGATCGCCCCTGAGGAGGGCGAAAAACTGCCGCGCCGAAGCCACGGGGTCGTTGGTGGCAATCACCCCGGCCCCGTCCAATTCCTTCAGGTATCCGGCAAGGTTATCGACGGCGATCTGAGGACCGGCGCGGTAAAAGGCGTTGGCCAGTTCGGGAAAACGGACGCTTTCGGCGACGATGACCCGGAACAGGGCCGTGTTCGGCGGCGCCAGGATCACGCTCAGGAATCGCCGGGCGACTTCGTCCAGGGCCTTGGCATGGTCATGGCCCGGCCGGAAGGCCTCGAAGACCGGCGCCAGCAGTTCGTTGCACTTGTCTTCGATGATCGCTTCGAACAACGCCTCCTTGGCCCCGAAATGGCTGTAGACGGTCTGTTTGGAGACCCCGGCCTCGGCGGCGATGGCGTCCATGGAGGCGGCGCCGTAGCCAAAGTCCAAAAACACCCGGGCCGCCGCCTCGACAATCAACAGGCGCTTGCCGGACGGAGTTTCGGCGTTGGCGTCCTTCAAAGTGGCTTCGGCTTTTGCCATGGGAATAAAAACGATCAAAAAAGTTGCGTTATCGGAAATACTACTATAAATTGGACTGGACGGTCCAGTCTAGTTTTGTCATCTTTTTGTCAGCTTGATGTTTGGACGTCAACCAATAGCCCGCCCTGGGGAACGGAGATAAAAAATGTTTGGTTTGGCGCAAACACGCAAAACCGGCTTCGGCCTGAAATCTCCCTGGCGATTCGTCCTCGTTGGCACCGTTGGAGCGGCGGTGGTTTTGGCGGCGTTTTCCTTTCCGGCGCCGGCGCAGGAGAAAATGCCCCAAACCCCCTCTCAGCCGCCGGCCCAGGTCGGCGTCGACGCCGTCATTTCCGAACCCCTGAGCCAGACCGTTCCCGTCATCGGACGCTTCGTCGCCCGCCGGACCGGCGTCGTCGCCGCCCGTATCAACGGGCCGGTCGGCGAATTCCGGGTCGAGGTCGGCGACCGGGTCAAGGCCGGCGACGTCATCGCGGCGCTGGTGAACGACGCCCTTAAATGGCGCCACGAACTTCAGAAGGCCGAGGAGCAGCAGTACCGGGCCGCCGTCAGTACCCACAAGGCGCGCATCAAGCTCCGCCGCCAGGAACTAAAGCGCATCGAAAGGCTGAAAAAGTCGGCGGCGTTTTCCAAAGCCCGCCTCGATGACAAACGCCAGGAGGTCGCCGTCGCCGAAAGCGAACTGGCCGAGGCCCAAGGCGAACTGGCCAGCGCGCGGGCGAACCGGAAGCTGGCGGAGATCAACCTTTATAACGCCACCATTCGCGCACCTTATCCGGGCGTCGTTTCCAAGCGCCACATCGAGGTCGGGGCCTATGTTAACGTGGGCGACCCCCTGGTAAGCCTGGTCGACGACGCCCATCTGGAAATCGAGGCCGACGTTCCCGCCAACCGCACCCCGGCTTTGCTGGCCGGCACCCGGATCAAGGCCTTCGTCAACGGCACCGAGGAAATCGGCGCCCGGATCCGCGCCGTGGTGCCCGAGGAAAACCCGCAGACCCGGACCCGCACCGTCCGTTTCGTCCCCGAACTGCCTCCCGGGATTTCCGGCCTGGCCAGCAACCAAAGCGTCACCCTCCGGCTGCCCGCCGGAAACGACGGCACCGTCGTCACCGTCCACAAGGACGCGATCCTGTCACGCAAGGGAAAGACCCTGGTGTTTCTGGTCCAGGGCTCCCAGGCGCTCATGCGGCCGGTGCGGCTGGGCGAAGCCGTCGGCGCCCGGTTCATCGTCAACGCCGGACTGGCGCCCGGCGACAAGGTGGTGGTGCGCGGCAACGAACGGCTGTTACCGGGACAGAACATCCGCATCAGGGAACCCTCAAAGCCGGCCAAGGCCGGCGGCTAGGCGCCCGGCGCCATGAACCTGATCGAGCTTTCCATCAAACGCCCCGTCGCCGTGATGGCGGCGGTGTTGGCCGTCGTCATGTTCGGCATTTTGGCGCTGACCAAGATTCCGATCCAACTCACCCCCGACGTCCGTAAGCCGGTCATCAGCCTGCGAACCATCTGGCCGGGCGCCGCCCCGGCCGAGATCGAGCGCGAAATCACCAACCGCCAGGAAGAGGTGCTGAAGGGTATCAGGGGGCTGGAGCAGATCACCAGCGATTCCCAGGACGGGCGCTCCCGGATCAAGATGGAGTTCGCCATCGGCACCAACATGTCCGAAGCCCTGCTGCTGGTGTCCAACCGGCTCGACCGGGTCTCCGGCTACCCCGACGAGGCCGACGAGCCGTCCATCCGCACCGCCAGTTCCGAGGACAACCCGATCACCTGGATCGTGCTCATACGTGCTCCCGGCAACGACAAGCCCATTCATACCTACGGCGATTTCGCCGTCGACGTCATCCAGGACCGCCTGGAGCGGGTGACCGGCGTCGCCCGGGTCAATGTCTACGGCGCGGCGCTGGACGAGATGGAGGTCCGCGTCGCCCCCGAGCGCATGGCCCGCTACGGGCTGACGGTGACGGAGGTCTTGCGCGTGCTGCGCGAGGCCAATTCTTCCGTGTCCGCCGGCGACGTGGACGAAGGCAAGCGGCGTTATGTGGTCCGCACGGAGGGCGAGTTCGAACGCCTGGACGACGTCCGCCGGGTGGTCTTGCGGTCCGAGCGCGATCCGGCGACGGGGGCCATGGCGCGGGTCACGGTCGGCGACATCGCCGAGGTCCGGTTCACCTCCAAGGAGCCGACGGCGGCCATCCGCTTCAACGGCCAGCCGGCCATCGCCGTCAACGCCATCCGCGAAACCGGCGCCAACGTGATCGAGGTCATGCGGGGCGTCCGCAAGGCGCTGGCGGATCTCAACGAAACCGCGCTCCGGGACGAAGGGCTCCTGCTGCGCCAGGTCTATGACGAGACCGTCTATATCAATTCCTCCATCGACCTGGTGCAGCAGAACATCTTCATCGGCGGCGCCCTGGCGACGTTGATGCTTTTGCTGTTCCTGCGTTCGGGAAGGGCGACGCTGGTGGTTTCGCTCGCCATTCCGGTCTCCATCATCGGCGCCTTCGTCGCCATGGCCGCCGTGGGGCGGTCGTTGAACGTGATCTCGTTGGCCGGCATTGCATTTGCCGTCGGCATGGTGGTGGACGCCGCCATCGTGGTGCTGGAAAATATCTACCGCCACCGGGAGATGGGCGAATCTCCGGCCGTCGCCGCCTACCGGGGCACCCGCGAGGTGTGGACGGCGGTGTTCGTCTCGGCGTTGACGACGGTGATGGTGTTCATCCCGATCCTGGTCATGGAGCTGGAAGCCGGGCAATTGTTCCGTGACATCGCAGTCGCCCTGTCGGTCGCGGTGCTGCTGTCGCTTATTGTCGCCATTACGGTCATCCCGGCGCTTTCCGACCGGCTCTTGAACGATCCCCGTACCCAATCCGAACGGATCGGGGCCGGGGTCCTCCTAAATCTGCCGGTGATCGACCCGTTGGCCCGCAGGTTCGTCGCCTCGGTGCTCGAATTCACCCGCCGCATCACCAAGAACCGGTCACTGGCCATCGCCGTCATCGGCGGTATTTGCGCCACCAGCGCGGTGATCACCTGGGCCCTGATGCCGAAACTGGAATACCTGCCGAGCGGCAACCGCAACCTGATTTTCGGCCATATCCTGCCGCCCCCCGGCTACAACCTGAAAACCACGACCGACATCGCCGGCCAGTTCGAAAGCAAGATCATGCCCCTCATGGCGGAGGTTTCGGGACCCGAATCGAAGCCCGGCGAGGCGCCGAAGATTCAGCGTTTCTTTTTCGTCGCCTCGAGGGGCCGGACGTTCCTGGGCGCCGCGGCCGAGGACCCGTCCCGGGTCAGGGAGTTGATCCCGTTCCTGAAGTCCGCCGTTTATTCGGAGCCCGGGACCTTCGGCGCGATTACCCAGCGCTCGCTTTTCGGGCGCGGCATCGGCGGGTCGCGGGCCATCGAAATGAACGTCTCCGGACAGCAGCTCGGCGACGTCCTCGACGTCGCGGTCGAGGCGGTGCAGCGGATCGAGCGGGTGCTGCCGCGGACCGAAGGCACCCAGATACGCCCCAAGCCGGGCCTGGAACTGGGGGCGCCGGAGGTGCGGGTGCTACCGAACCGGATCAAGCTCGCCGACAACGGCGTCACCGCCCGCGAATTGGGCGACACCATCGACGCCTTCAACGACGGCCGCCGGGTCGCCGAAATCACCGTCGGCGCCAAGCGCATGGACCTGATGCTGCGGGGCCTCAGGGACGAGATCACCGAGACCCAGGGCATCGACCAGTTGCCGGTGGTGACGTCGTCGGGGACCATCGTGCCCTTGAACTCATTGGCCGACGTGGAAGTGACGTCGGGACCCGTGCAGATCCGCCATTTCGAGCGCCTGCGCACGGTGACGCTGGAGATTCACCCCCCCGAAACCATGCCCCTGGAGACGGCGCTGGACAAGATCCGTTCCGAGGTCATGGAGCCGCTCCGAAACGCCGGCCTGCCCGGCGGCGTCAGGCTGCTGCTCACCGGCACCGCCGACAAGCTGTCGCAGACCTGGGACGCCATGGTGATCAACCTGTTGATCGCCGTCGTCATCGTCTATCTGGTGATGGCGGTGCTGTTCGAAAGCTTCATTTATCCCTTCATCATCATGCTGTCGGTGCCGCTGGCCACCGGCGGCGGGGTGCTGGGGCTGGCGCTGGTCAACCTGTTCACCTTCCAGCCGCTGGACATGCTGACGCTGTTGGGCTTCGTCATCCTGATCGGCATCGTCGTCAATAACGCCATCCTCCTGGTCCATCAGACGCTCGTGCACATCCACCGGGAAGGCATGGCCATAGAGGATTCGATCATGGAGGCGACCCGCAACCGCATCCGCCCCATTTTCATGTCGACGCTGACCAGCATCTTCGGCATGGCGCCGCTGGTGCTGTTCCCCGGCGCCGGTTCGGAACTTTACCGGGGACTGGGTTCGGTGGTGCTCGGCGGCCTGTCGCTGTCGGCGGTCCTGACCCTGGCCATCGTGCCGCCGATGTTGACGCTTTTTGCCGGCGCCCTGGAAAAAAGCGGCCGGCGGATGGCGGCCAAGGCCGAGACGAAAGCCAAGCGGTCGGCGAAAAAGGCCGCGGGCCGGGGTCTCAAGCCGGCCGAGTAAGCGTCGTCTCGCATTCCCCGGATACGGGCCCCGTAGTACTGTTTTGATTCACGCTCACAGGCATGGAGGAGGGAAACCATGAGCACCACCACGGAAATCCTGAAAAACAGGAAGGCGAACCGCAAACGCATGGAGACGGAGGCGCCGGATCTGTTTGCCGGTTTCAACCATTTGCTGAAGCACTTCTACAAGCGCGGTGCGCTGGACCGGTGCACAAAGGAACTGATGGCGGTGGCCGCGGCCGCGCCGCCTACGGCTGATCCCGCCCCTCCCCAAAGCCATCCCGCCGGCCACGGCCTTTTTTCCCACTTAACCATTGACAGCGGGCCTTGCGCCCCCACCTGTTCAGGGTCTCCCTAGGCAAGGCAGGTGGCCCGTGATCTTCCGTCAGTTACTCGACAGCGTATCGTACACCTATACCTATTTGCTGGCCGGGCGCCCCGGCGGCGAGGCGTTGATCATCGACCCCGTCATCGAAAAAGTTGACCGTTACCTGGAATTATTGAAAGAGCTGGACCTGACGCTGGTCAAGGCCATCGACACCCATGTCCATGCCGATCACATCACCGCTCTCGGCGCGCTTCGGGACGCCACCCATTGCGTCACCGTGATGGGCAAACAATCGAAGGTCGACATGGTTTCCATGCGCGTCGAGGACGGCGACGTGATCGAGATCGAGAACATATCCCTCGATGTCCTATACACCCCGGGCCATACGGACGATTCCTATTGTTTCGTCATGAAAGACCGGGTGTTTACCGGCGACACGCTGCTGATCCGCGGCACCGGGCGCACGGATTTTCAGCACGGCGACCCCCGGGCCGCCTACGATTCGCTGTTCAACAAGCTGTTGACGCTGCCCGGCGAAACGCTGGTCTATCCCGGCCACGACTACAAGGGCGACACCGTCAGCACCATCGGCGAGGAGAAGGCCTTCAATCCGCGCCTGCGGGTGGCCTCGGCCGAGGAATACGCCGGCATCATGGACAACCTCAACCTGCCCGACCCGACGAAGATGGACGTGGCGGTGCCCGCCAACCTGGCCATCGGCTTTTCCGGCGACGCCCCGGACATCCAGGAACACGCCATCGCCGCCGACCTCGCCATCGAGCGGGTCGGTTATTCGGAAACCCTGTTCATCGATCTGCGCGAGGAAAGCGAACGGGTTCGCGACGGCATCATCCCCGGTTCGGTGCACGTGCCCTATCAGCACCTTCGCCAAAACATCAAGCCGGGCGGCCTGTTGGCGGCGATCGCGGCGAACCCGGACCAGGAGCTTTTGCTCTATTGCGCCTACGGCGAGCGCTCGGCCCTGGCCACCTGCGAAATGCACGAATCAGGGCTGGTCAACACATGCCATTTGGCCGGCGGCATCGACGCCTGGATCAAGGCCGGCGGGCCCTTGGACCACCCGGCGGAAAGAACCGCCCAGGGCTAATCCCCGCCGTCGCCGTTTTCCGAAGCCCAGGCTATCAGCGCCCGGCCGATGGCCTCCGCCGTTCCGGGGTCCAGTTCCAAATCCGTGAACCGCGATCCTTCCTTGACCCTGAGCCGGATCATCGTCATGCCGCCTTCGTAGACGACGTTTTGCAGCGTCGCCAGCTTGTTCCAGGGGGCCTGAAACGACTCGATGTCGGTCACCGACTGGTAGGTATTCATGGGTTCGATTCCTCTTTATAGGATTCGCTTAAACTTGTGCCTTCGGCGCGGTCGTAAAACCGCGCCCGGTAGACCAGGCGCCCCTGGTTCTTGCCGGCGTCGGTGAAGCCATCTCTTTTATGGAGCGCGTTGTTGGCCAGCACCCCTTCGCCGGCGGCCAGGCGGAGCGACAGCACATCCGGCGCTCCGGCCTCCATGATCCGGCTTAAAGCTTCGACCGCGGTCCGGGTCTCGGGATCGTCCGCCCATTCGATGCTGATGCCGCGGGCGGTATAGCGCATGTCCAGCGACCCGTCGGCGGCATCGGCGAAAAACACCGGGCCGGTGCGCGCGGCCCGGATCTCGGCGCCGTTTTCCTCGTTCGCCGGGATGGTCATGGCGTCCGGGCGTTGAAGGGCGGCGATGGAATCGGGGTTTAAGTCACGCAGCCGGATATAGGCGATTTCCGGGTCCATCAGGGCGTTGCCGCCGCCGTCGGCAGCCGGGCGCGCGCAATGCAGCATTAATGCCCGGACCCGGTGGCGGGGTTCGTTGTAATAGCCGTCGGTGTGCCAGTTGATGGGACGGTCCGTATAGGGGATGTAGCGTTGCCGTCCGCCGCCTTCGGCGACGCTTAGGGGCGTGATGCCGTCCTCCTCGGCGCACAGGTGCGCATCAAGCTGCTTGAGCCCGAACCGGCCGGCGATGGTGCGGATGATGGCCTTGGGGTCGGGGTCCGGTTGCCGGCAGGCATAGACCGCCATGTTGCAAACCCTGAGCCGCGCCAGCAGCGCGTCATGCTCGGCGGCGCTCGGCGCCAGGGGGTCCTCGATCTCGACCACGAGGTCCCCGGCCGACGCGGGCTGGTTGCTGAGCTTCCAGTCCCGCCAGCGGCGGTAGGAATCCTCTTCCTCCAACAGGAAGGGACTGTTGGCCGGGGACGGAGGGGTCATGGGAATTGGTAGCCCTCTTCGCTTGCGGTAATTGTTAATTCCATTTTAGCCCTTTCCCTTCCCCCAGCCAGCCGGGCCGAAAAAAACCACAATAAAATCAGGGTTGGGGATTGCATTTTGATCGGTTATAGTCATATTCGCATCATTGAATGTGTGAAAGCCGCAAATGGCACGATCATGCTTTCAACAGGGTTTCACCGATTCCAACGACGGAATGTTGACATTAAATAGGGTGGGAATTCACGATGACCGAGAAAAAAACCGCTAAATCCAAAAAATCCAACGGCAAGACCAAGGGTAAAGCCAAAGGTAAATTGCCCGACACGCCGTTTCTTGACAAATTGGAAGGCGGTCCCTGGCCCAGCTTCGTGACCAACCTCAAACGATTGGCGCAATCCGACGGCAAACAGTACGCGCCGATGATGAAGGACCTGTTGGGCCAGTTGGAGCATTCCTATGAGACCCGCACCGGATATTGGAAGGGTGGCACTGTCGGGGTGCGCGGTTACGGCGGCGGCGTCATCCCGCGTTTTTCCGAAGTCGCCGAGAAATTCCCCGAATCGTCCGAATTCCACACCCTTCGCATCATGCCGCCGGCCGGCATGCACTATTCGACCGATTTCATGCGCCAGATCTGCGACGTCTGGGAAGAACACGGCTCCGGGCTGATCGCCTTCCACGGCCAGTCGGGCGACATCATGTTCCAGGGCGCGACGACGGAAAACGTTCAGAAGGCCTTCGACGCCCTGAACGAAATCGGCCTCGACATGGGCGGCGCCGGGCCGGCCTTGCGCACGTCCATGAGCTGCGTCGGCGCGGCCCGGTGTGAGCAGTCCTGCTATGACGAGCAGAAGGCGCACCGCTTGGTCATCAACACCCTGGTTGACGCCATTCACCGCCCGGCGCTGCCCTACAAGTTCAAGTTCAAGTTTTCCGGCTGCGCCAATGACTGCGTCAACGCCACCCAACGTTCCGATTTTGCCGTTCTCGGAACCTGGAAGGACGACATCCAGGTCGACCAGGAAGAGATCAAGAACTACGTCAAGGAGCGCGGGCGCAAGGAAATCAACGACCAGGTCATCAACATGTGCCCGACCCGGGCCTTGAGCCTCAACGACGACGACGCTCTGGAAATCGACAACAGAAGCTGCGTCAAGTGCATGCACTGCATCAACGTGCTGACCAAGGCGTTGTCGCCGGGCAAGGAAAGGGGCGTCACCATCCTGGTCGGCGGCAAGCGGTCGCTGAAGATCGGCGACCTGATGGGCACCGTCATCATCCCGTTCATGAAAATGGAAACGGACGAGGATTACGAAAAACTGGTCGATCTTGGGGATAGAATCATCGACTTCTATGGCGACAACGCCCTCGAACACGAGCGCATCGGTGAAATGATCGTCCGTATCGGGCTGGTCAATTTCCTCGAGGAAGTAGGCCTTGAGGCCGATCCCAACATGGTCAACCACCCGCGGACATCCTCCTATGTCCGTCTCGACGGCTGGGACGAGGAAGTCGAGAAGTGGAAGGCAAAACAGAAAGGCGGGGCTGAAAAGACCCCCGTGGCGGCGGCCGAATAACGCGCCGGCGAATTCAAGAGACCTGGAGAAAGAAATGAGTCAAGAACACCGCGTAGCGGTTGAATCGGGCGTTCCCGACCCGATCCCATTAATGCATCCGGTGCTGAGGGAAAACCGGGGCAACTGGAAATGGCACGACCGGCCGCGGCCGGGGGTCCTGCACCATGTCACCCACGACGGCGTCGAGGTGTGGACGGTCAAGGCCGGCACGCCGCGTCAACTGGATGTCCATACCATCCGCCATTTGTGCGACATCGCCGACGAATACGCCGAAGGCCACGTGCGGTTCACGTCGCGGTCCAATATCGAGTACATGGTTTCGGCCGAGGACATGGTGGACCCCCTGATCGCGAAGTTGGAATCCGAAGGCTATCCCGTCGGCGGCACCGGCAACTCGATTACCATGATTGCCCACACCCAGGGCTGGCTGCATTGCGATATTCCGGGCACCGACGCGTCGGGCGTCGTCAAGTCGCTGATGGACGAGCTTTACCACGATTTCACCCACGAAGAGATGCCCAACCGGGTCAAGATCACCACGTCGTGCTGCCAGATCAACTGCGGCGGACAGGGCGACATCGCCATCAACGTTCAGTACACCAAACCGCCGGTGATCAATCACGACCTGGTCGCCGCCACCTGCGAACGGCCGTCCGTGGTCGCCCGCTGCCCGGTGGCTGCGATCCGTCCGGCGCTGGTCAACGGCAAGCCGTCGCTCGAGATCGACGAGAAAAAGTGCGTTTGCTGCGGCGCCTGCTATCCGCCGTGCCCGCCGATGCAGATCAACAGCGCGGAAAGCACCAGACTGGCCGTGTGGGTCGGCGGCAAGCATTCGAGCACCCGCACCAAACCCAGTTTCCACAAGCTGGTGGCGGCGGGGCTGCCCAACAACGCGCCCCGGTGGCCGGAAGTCGCCGAGGTGGTGAAGAAAATCCTCAAGGCGTATAAGGAAGACGGCCGCGCCTGGGAGCGGATGTCGGAGTGGATCGACCGCATCGGCTGGCCCCGGTTCTTCGAACTCACGGATTTGCCCTTTACCAAGTACCACATCGAGGATTGGCAGGGCGACCGGCATTCGCTGAACGCGTCCACCCAAGTTCACTTTTAAGTGCGTTTGGTTGACCGTTTTCGCGCTATCGATTGCGTTTATTGGAATATGTAATAATGTGGGTGGAATAGGCTGGTTTTGGCGTTTTTTGGCCCAAATTCCATCCCCGCCGGTTCAGGGAATGCTGGTTAATTTTTAAAGACATAGGAGTGTTGCAAAGTGGCTTACGACATGAATGGGGCGATGATCGAGCACGATGAGGAAGGCTACATCACGGACATCTCCGTATGGAGCAAGGAACTCGCGGAGCTCATCGCCAAGTCTGAAGAAATCGATATGAGCGAGGACCACTGGGAAGTGGTGAATTTCCTGCGCGATTATTACGACGAATACCAGATCGCGCCGGCCATCCGGGTGCTGGTCAAGGCGATCAAGAAGTCCTTCGGTCTCGAAAAGGGCAACAACAAATATCTATACGAACTGTTCCCGTACGGGCCGGCCAAGCAGGCTTGTAAAATCGCCGGGCTTCCAAAACCCACGGGTTGCATCTAACGGGCTTCGAATCCTTGCGGGCGGGGCGGTCGTCGCTTCGCACGAATCGTTTCAGGAGGGCGATTTCGGGATGGGGATCGTAACAGTCTTTTACGCGCTGCTTTTCTACGCCGCGACCGCCGTCCTGGTGGTTGGCGTGGGCCTCAAGGCCGTCCACTACGCCAAAGCCCCCGCGCCCCTGAAAATCCCGACCACGCCGGCGCCGGTGACCCAATGGGGCGTCGTCCTGCGCATGGCCCGCGAGGTGTTTTTCTTCCAAAGCCTGTTCAAGGCCAACAAGTGGATCTGGCTGTTGGGGATCGTTTTCCATGGCGCGCTGGCCTTGGTGTTGTTGCGTCATTTCCGCTATTTCACCGAGCCCGTCTGGACCCCGGTCGCGCTGATCCAGGATATCGGCATGTACGCCGGCTTCGGCATGGTTTTGGGGCTGGCGGGACTTTGGGCGCGGCGTTTCCTGGTCGAACGCATCCGCTACATTTCATGCCCGTCCGATCATTTGATGCTTCTGCTGTTGGTCCTCATCGGCACATCGGGGCTCAGCCTCCGTTACCTGGCGCGCACCGACATCATCGCCGTGAAGGCGTTTTTCATCGGCCTCATGCGCTTCGACTGGCAGCCATTGCCGACGGACGGATTCCTGCTTTTCCATCTGGCGCTCGTCGCCTGCCTGATGATCGTGTTCCCGTTTTCCAAGCTTTTGCACGCGCCGGGCGTTTTCTTCAGCCCGACCCGCAACCAGGCCGATAACCCCCGCGAACGCCGTCACCTGGCCAATTGGGCGGCGGCCATCGGCGGCGGGGGAAAGGACTGAGCCCGATGGCCAAGCCGCCCGAATTCGCGACGCCGGAAATCAGGGAATTCCGCGAGATCCCGGCCATCCTGGACGGGGCCATGGATCATTTAAGCCCCTTTGTCGCCAAGCCGGAACACCAGGAGCCCTTGGGTTTCCCCGGCGAGTTGGTCGATGACTGGCACGACAAGGCCATCGGCAAGATGGGAGACCTGCTCAAGAAATACCGGGGTTTGCAGGTGTTCATGGATGCGTGCGTCAAGTGCGGGGCGTGCACCGACAAATGCCACTATTTCCTCGGCACCAAGGACCCCAAGAACATGCCGGTGGCGCGCCAGGACCTGTTGCGCCAGGTCTATCGCCGTTATTTCACCCTCGCCGGCAAATTTTTTCCGTGGCTGGTCGGCGCCAAGGACCTGACCAGGGACATCCTCGACGATTGGTACAAGTACTTCCACCAATGTTCCGAATGCCGGCGCTGCTCGGTGTTCTGCCCCTACGGCATCGACACCGCCGAGGTCACCATGGCGGCGCGCGAGATCCTGGACCACGTCGGCCAGGGTCAGAAGTACGCCAACGAGATCATCGGCAAGGTCCACACCATCGGCAACAACCTGGGCCTCCCGGCACCGGCGCTGGAAAATACCCTCGAAGGCCTTGAAGAAGACATCGAGGAGGACACCGGCGTAAAGGTACGCCTGCCGATGGACCAGGAAGGCGCCGATGTGCTGCTGGTAACGCCGTCGGCCGATTTTTTCGCCGAGCCGCATGTCGACGGGCTGATCGGCTACGCCAAGGTCTTTCACCAGGCCGGCATCAACTGGACCGTCAGTTCCTACGCGTCGGAAGCCGGCAATTTCGGCATCTTCATCGGCTCTTACGAGCAGATGCGGAAGATTTCCCTGCGCATCCGCACCGCGGCCCGGGAACTGGGCGTCAAGCGGGTCATTTTCGGCGAGTGCGGCCACGCCTGGCGGGTCGCCTACAGCTTCCTCAACAGCCTCGCCGGCCCGTGGGATTTCCTCGATCCGGCCTATCCGGTGCCGCAGCACATCTGCGAGGTCACCCACGACCTGATCCGGCAGGGCGCGCTTAACCTCGACCCGGAAGCCAATGACGACAAGGTGCTGACGTTCCACGATTCGTGCAACGTCGCCCGCGGTTCGCGCATGGGCGACAGGCCGGGCGGGCAGTTCGGCATTCCGCGCGCCGTGCTCAAGGCCTCGGCCAACCATTTCGTCGACATGGACCCGGAAACCATTTGCGAGAACACGTTCTGCTGCGGCGGCGGCGGCGGCCTGTTGACTGACGATTTGCTGGAGCTCCGGGTCAAGGGCGCCCTGCCGCGCATGGAAGCGCTCCGCGACGTCGTCGACAATAACGGCGTCACCCACATGGCGGCCATCTGCGCCATCTGCAAAAGCCAGTTTTCCAAGGTCATGCCCTTCTACGACTTTCCCATGGACATGATCGTCAGCGTCCATCAGATCGTCAGCGAGGCGATCCAGTTGGGCACCAAGGACTAAGGCCAAGAGGGGTAAGGACGATGGAAGATAAAGGATTGAGCTTCCGCCGCTACCAGGAAGGCGACAGCGAACACGAACCGTGGGATGAACTGCAAGTCCTGTCCGGCGAATCCGGCAAGTGTCCGACCTACATCCACCGCGCGCCGCCGTGCCAGGGTAGCTGCCCGTCGGGGCACGACATACGCGGCTGGTTGTCGATCACCCGCGGTCTCGACAACCCCCCCGGAGAAAGTGCCTGGCAGCAATACGCCTTCGAGCGCATGTGCGAGGCCAACCCCTTTCCCTCGATCATGGGCCGGGTCTGCCCGGCGCCGTGTCAGGACGGCTGCAACCGCAACGAGGTCGAGGAACAGGTCGGTATCAACGCCGTCGAACAGTACGTCGGCGACTGGGCGCTGGACAACGGCCTGACCTTCGACAAGCCGAAAAAGGAAACCGGCAAGACCATCGCCATCATCGGCGGCGGGCCGGCGGGTCTGGCGGCGGCCTTCTTCCTCAGGCGCATGGGCCACGGCTGTACCATCTTCGAGGAATACAAGGAGTTGGGCGGCATGATGGTATTCGGCATCCCCGGATACCGCACGCCGCGCGACGTTCTCGATGGCGAAATCCGGCGCATCGTCGACTTAGGGGTAGAGGTCAAGCTCAACACCCGCGTCGGTACCGACATTACGGTCGAGCAGCTTGAAAAAGACTTCGACGCCATCTTCTGGGGCATCGGGGCGCAATCGGGCGCCTCGCTGCCGATCCCCGGCGCCGACGCGTCCAACTGCGTCAGCGGCGTTGCCTTCCTGCGCGCCTTCAACGAAGGCCGCTTACAGAACCTGACCGGCCGGGTCCTGGTCGTCGGCGCCGGCGACACCGCCATGGACGTGGCGGCGGTGGCGCGGCGCATCGGCCACGTCGAACACACGTCCGAGAACGACCATCCGGAAATGGTCATCCTCGGCCACACCGTCCACGACGTCGCTTCCGCCGCCAGGCGCCAAGGCGCCGATGTCTGGGTCGTTTACCGGCGTCCGATCTCCAAGGCCCCGGCGACCCAGCACGAACTGGACGCGATCATCGCCGAAGGGGCCGAAATCCACGACAGCCTGGCGCCGGTGGAGGTGATCCTCGGCGACGACGGCCGGGCCAAGGCGCTTCGCGTCGTTCCCGTCGAATGGGAAGGCGGCGAAATGACGGTCAAGGAAGGCGAGGAATTCGATATCGAATGCGGCCTGATCGTCGGCGCCACCGGGCAGGCCGGTGACTTCACCGGCTTCGAGGACTTCGACAACGGCCGTGGCCTGATGGACGCGGATTCGTTCTACCAGTCGCCGGTCAAGGAAGGGCATTTCGTCGGCGGCGACGCCATCAAGCCGCACTTGCTGACCACCGCCATCGGCCACGCCAGGATCGCCTGTGAAAGCATCGACCGCTACCTGAAGGGCGAAGAGATGTCGAAGCGGCCTAAGGTCGAAGGCCACCTGTTCAGTCTTCTGGAAGAGCTCCGGATTCACGACCTGGAACCCACCGCCTACGACAAGGCCGAGGTCCGCGGCACCGACACCGCCGATTTCGCCGTCCACAACTACGAGGACCGGTCGTTCGCCGAGATCATCCCGCACGAAAACCTGTTCCTGGGCCATTTCAACTACGTGCCCATGCACCGGCGCGGCGAATCAAAGATCACGGCGAAGGACGTGCTGAGCAATTTCAACGAACGCTTCACCGGCCTCGAGGAACAGGACGCCATAGACGAGGCCGAGCGGTGCATGAGCTGCGGCATGTGCTTCGAATGCGACAACTGCGTCATCTACTGCCCGCAGGACGCCATCTTCCGGGTCAAGAAGGACCAGCGCGCCATGGGCCGCTACGTCGACACCGACTACACCAAATGCGTCGGCTGCTATATCTGCCGCGATGTGTGTCCGTCCGGCTATATCCATATGGGACTGGGGGAATAGGCCCGTGACCAAGGTTTTCACGCAAATCCTGGGAATCATTCTGCTTCTGGCCGGGGTGCTGGCCGTGGCGCCCGAAACCGCCGGCGCCGGCGAGACCGCCTCGTTCCCGCCGAAACCGGTCAAGGCCTTCAAGGGCAAGGAATGCGTGGAGCCCGTGGACGTTATGCGGCGCGAGCATATGACCTTCCTGTACCATCAGCGTGACGAAACGGTGCAGGGCGGCATCCGCGGCAAGAAATACAGCCTGCGCCAATGCATCGAATGTCACGCCGTGCCCGACCAGAAAGCCGGCGGGGAGCGCACCGTCCGGGCCTTTTGCGGGGAATGCCACAAGTTCGCCGCCGTCACCATCGACTGCTTTCAGTGCCACACCACGAAACCGGAAAAGGTGAAGGTAAAGTCCTCGGTCGTCATGCCGACGCCCCCCCTGCTCCCCGGCCACCCGACGATGAACAAAAAAACTGACCGTCCCGGCGGTTGGAAGAAAAAGACGCTGTTCGCCGCCCTCGACCCGGTCCCGCAACAAGAGAGCATTTGCAATGCCGACGAGCGTTAGCAGGATGCTAAAAAAGTGGATTTTCTCCAACAATCCTTCGACATGCTCGCTTACGCTCGCGGCTCAGGATGAGGAGTTGAATTTCCTTATGCCTCACCCTGAGGAGGACCGGAGGTCCGTCTCGAAGGGTGATTGCTTCAGAATACCTCACCCTGAGGAGGATCGGAGGTCCGTCTCGAAGGGTGATTGCTTCAGAATA
>NZAZ01000054.1 GCA_002686255.1 Rhodospirillaceae bacterium | reverse complement strand
TTGGCGGCTCCTCAGGGTGAGGAAGTTGTTGATTTATTGGAATAAAATCGCCTCGTCCTGAGGAGACCCGAAGGGTCGTCTCGAAGGACGGGGCGGCGATCTGCACCGCTCATGAAATTTTCGGCCTAGGGGGGTGATGAGAAACCCATGATTTGGAGCCATCACCCTTCGAGACGGACCGTTGGTCCTCCTCAGGGTGAGGCATAAGGTACTGTAAATCCTCATCCCGGGCAGCGAGCGCAAGCAAGCGTCTCGAAGCCTCATCCTGAGGAGCCGGCCAGCGGACGGCGTGTCGAAGGATTGTTGCCGCTAATCCACTATTTCAGCAACCTGCTAGAGCGTGGAAGGATCAAAAGACCGCAGGGCCGGGGGCTCAGTATTTCCGGATCAGGCCGACGAGACAGCCCTGCACCTTGACCTGGTCGGGCCCGAAAATGCGGGTTTCAAAGGCTATGTTGGCGGGCTCCAGGGCAATCGAGGCGCCCTTGCGGCGCAGCCGTTTCAGGGTGACTTCGGTTTCCTCGATCAAGGCGACGACGATGGAGCCGTTCTCGGCCGTGTCCGAGCGCCGGATGATGACCGTGTCGCCGGCGTAAATGCCGGCATCGGTCATCGAATCGCCTTCGATCTCGAGCGCGTAATGCTCCCCCGTGCCGATCATGCCGGCGGGGATGTCGACGGCATGGGAATGATCGCGCAGGGCCTCGATCGGGGTGCCGGCGGCGATGCGCCCGTAAAGGGGCAACTGCACCGATCCCGCTTCGGCGGCCGGCTTGGCGCCCGGAAGCTTGAAATCGCCCTCGATGACATTAAGGGCAAACCCCTTGCCCCGCCTTTTCGCCTTCGGCCCGGAGACTTCCATGTTGTCGGGCAGGCGCAGGATTTCGATGGCCCGCGCCCGGTGCGGCAGGCGGCGGATGAAGCCCCGTTCCTCGAGCCCGGTAATCAGGCGGTGAATGCCGGATTTGGATTTAAGCCCCAAGGCGTCCTTCATCTCGTCGAAGGACGGCGAGACGCCGGATTTCCGGAGCTGCTGGTCGATATATACCAGAAGTTCGTATTGTTTCCTGGTCAACATGGGCTTTCCCCTGATCTGTGTGGCGGTGGGGGCCGGAACCCGGATAAGGCAGTATTAGTGCCCCGTCCCGCAAAGAACCACAAAATATGGAACAAAGAGCAAACGTTCACACTTGTTCTAGTTTAGTTCACCGTTTGCGTCAAGGGGAAAATGGCCCTTAAAACGAAAAAACCGGTAAAGGGGGAGTTTAAGGGGCCTAACAGGTTGCTGAAAAACCCACGATCTGGAGCAATTACCCTTCGAGACGGACCTCCTGCCTGCGCGAAGCCGAAGCGGCTTCGCTTCGGCGAAGGCAGGCCGGTCCTCCTCAGGGTGAGGCATAAGGTATAGTAACTCCTCATCCTGAGGAGCCGGCGTAAGCGAGCATGTCGAAGCCTCATCCTGAGGAGCCGGCGTAAGCGAGCATGTCGAAGCCTCATCCTGAGCAGCGAGCGTAAGCGAGCATGTCGAAGCCTCATCCTGAGCAGCGAGCGCAAGCGAGCATGTCGAAGCCTCATCCTGAGCAGCGAGCGCAAGCGAGCGTGTCGAAGCCTCATCCTGAGGAGCCGGCCAGCGGACGGCGTCTCGAAGGATTGTTGCCGCAAATCCACTTTTTCAGCAGCCTGTTAAAACAAGCCCGATCCGCCGCCCAGTCCGCCGCCGAGGGGGATGATCTCGGCCGGCTCACCCTTGTTCGCCGCCTTGGCGTTGGGCGGCCGGACGACCAGGCAATCGGCCTCGGCCAGCCGCGCCATCATCGAGCTGTCCTGGCCTTCGAAGGGCGTCGCCACCAGGCGGCCGTCCTTGTCGTGCGACAGCTTGGCGCGCAGATAATCCTGGCGCTGGTCGTTTTGCTCCAGGCCGCGTCCGAGAAGCGCCGTCCTGGGACCGCCGCCGCCGTTGCCGATGCCGAGCATTTCGGCGATCGCCGCCTTCAGGAAAATCACCGACGTCACCCCAGCGGAAACAGGATTTCCGGGCAGCCCCAACACCGGAATCCCATTCAGGCGGCCGAAGATCAGGGGTTTCCCCGGGCGCATGGCGACCTTGTAGAAACCGAGGTCCATGCCGTCGTCGCCGAGGACCTTCTTCACCAGGTCGAAATCGCCGACCGACGCGCCGCCAATGGTCACCAACAGGTCGGCGCCCTTGGCCCCGTCGAGCACCCGGCGAAGCGATTCCTCGTTGTCCCTGGCGATGCCCAAATTCAGGGGCTCGCCGCCGAGGACCCGGATATAGGCGTCCAGCGCGACGCTGTTGGAGCTGATGATCTGACCCGGGCCCAGGGGATCGCCGGGCATCACCACCTCGTCGCCGGTCGCCGCATAGGCGACGCGGGGGCGGCGGCGCACCGTCAGCCAGGGCACGTTCATGGCCCCGGCCAGACCGATGTCGCGGGCGCTGAGCACGGTCGCGGCCGGCAACAGCACGTCGCCTTGCCTGAAATCGAGGCCCGCCGGGCGGATGAAACGGCCTTCGGGAGCCGCCTCTTTGACGGTGATGGCGTCAGCGTCGGTTTCCGTATGTTCCTGGATGACGATGGCGTCGGCGCCGCCGGGAACGGGGGCGCCGGTGAAGATGCGTACCGTCTCGCCAGGGCCGACGGAACCATCGAACCCGCCGCCGGCCGCCGACAGGCCGATCTGCTTCAGGGTCACCGGAACTTTCTCGACGTCGCCTGAGCAGACCGCGTAGCCGTCCATGGCCGAAACGGCGACCGGCGGATGGCTGACCCGCGACTTAACGTCTTCGGCCAAAACCCGGCCCAGGGCGGCCGGAAGCGGCACCTGCTCGGTCGATACCAGGGACACCCCTTCGACGACCTTGGCCAGCGCTTCGGCGACGGAGATCATTCACTCGGCCTCGAAGGTCCCGGACTTGCCGCCGGCCTTGTGGACCAGCCGGATGTCCGTGATCTTCATCCCCCGGTCGACGGCCTTGCACATGTCATAGACCGTCAACGCCGCCACCGCGACCGCGGTCAGGGCTTCCATCTCGACCCCGGTCTGGCCCTTGAGCTTGCAGGTGGCGGAAATATCGACGGCGTTGCGTTCGGGATCGCAGACCAGGTCGACGGAAACCGAGGTCAGTTCCAGGGGATGGCAGAGGGGGATCAGGTCGGGCGTGCGCTTGGCGGCCATGATGCCGGCCAACTGGGCGACGGACAGCACGTCGCCTTTCCTGACCCCGCCCTTTTGTATGAGCGCCATGGTTTCCGGCTGCATGATGACGGAACCCTTGGCCGTCGCCGTGCGTTCCGTCGCCTGCTTGTCCGACACATCGACCATGACGGCGTTCCCTTCGTCATCCAGGTGGGTGAACTTGGCCATGATCTCAGGCCCTCGCGCTCTCGGGTTCGTCGGGGCTAAGAAGGGCGCGGGTCGCGGCCTCGATGTCGTCCTGGCGCATCAGCGATTCGCCGACCAGGAAACAATAGACCCCCGCCTTCGACAGCCGGGCCAGGTCTTGCGGGGTCGAGATGCCGCTTTCGCCGACCACGGTCTTGTCGGCCGGGATATCGCCGGCCAGGGATTCGGTGACCGAAAGGTCGACGTCGAAGGTCTTGAGGTCGCGGTTGTTGACGCCGATCAGCGGCGATTTGAGTTTCAGGGCCCGGGCCAGCTCGTCCCGGTCATGGACTTCGAGCAGCACATCGAGGCCGAAACCGGCGGCCGCGGCTTCCAGCTCCCCGGCCTGGGGGTCCGTCAGAGCGGCCATGATCAGCAATACGCAGTCGGCGCCAAGCGCCCTCGATTCGGCGATCTGATAGGGATCGATGATGAAATCCTTGCGCAGCACCGGCAGGTCGACCGCCGAACGGGCGTCGATCAGGTCGGCGTCGCTGCCTTCGAAATGCACGTCCGTCAATACCGACAGGCACGCCGCGCCGCCGGCCTCGTAGGCCCGGGCCAGGGCGGCGGGGTCGAAGTCCTCGCGGATCAGTCCCTTCGACGGCGAGGCGCGCTTGATCTCGGCGATCAGGCCGCTCCGGCCCGAATCCACCGCCTCGTCAAGAGCGGCCGCGAACCCCCGCGGCGGCGCCGCTTCCCTGGCCGCCACCTCGACCCTGTCGAGAGGGTGGCTTTGCTTGCGCGCCGCCACGTGGCCTCGCTTGAGTTCGCAAATCCGGGTCAGGACGTCGCTCATGGCTTGGCCTCAGGAACCGGCTTCGTTGGTGATGGCGATCATCTTTTCGAGCGCCTCCCTGGCCTTGCCGCCGTCGATGGCGGCGGCGGCCAGGGCGCCGCCCTGCTTCAGGTCCGCGGCCTGGCCGGCGACGATCAAGGCGCCGGCGGCGTTATAAACGGTCACGTCCCGATAAGGCCCGGGCTCGCCGTCGAGGACGGCGGTCAGCGCCGCGGCGTTTTCGGCCGCGTCGCCGCCCTTGAGGTCTTCGGGCTTGGCCTCCGGCAATCCGGCGTCTCCGGGCGTTACCTCGAAGGTGGTGATCTTGCCGTCCTTCAGTTCGGCGACAAAAGACGGCCCCGTGGTCGTCATTTCATCGAGCCCATCGTTGCCGTGGACGACCCACGCCGCCTCGCAGCCGAGGTTGCCCAGAACCTTCGCCAGCGGTTCGACCCAAGCTAAAGCAAACACGCCGGTGAACTGGCGCGTGACGCCGGCCGGATTCGACAACGGCCCCAACAGGTTGAATATGGTGCGGGTGCCCATTTCGACCCTGGCCGGCCCGACATATTTCATGGCGCTGTGGTGGCGGGGCGCCATCAGGAACCCGATGCCGGCCTCGGCGATCGCCTTCTCCACCAGGCCGAGGTCGGCGTCGAGGTTGACGCCGAGCGCCGCCAGCACGTCGGCGGCGCCGGATTTCGACGACAGCGCCTTGTTGCCGTGCTTGGCCACGGGAACGCCGCAGGCGGCGACGACGATGGCGGCGGCGGTGGAGATATTGTACGTCCCTGACCCGTCGCCGCCGGTGCCGACGACGTCGATGGCGCCCGCCGGGGCGTCGACGGCCAGGGCCTTGGCTCGCATGGTCCTGACGGCGCCGGTGATTTCGTCCACCGTTTCGCCGCGCACCCTGAGCGCCATCAGAAAGGCGCCGATCTGGGCGTCTGTGGCGTCGCCCGACATGATGATATCGAACGCCGCCTCGGCCTCGTCGGCGCTAAGCGCCGTGCCGTCGGCGGCTTTCGCCAACAGGGGTTTCAGGGCGTCGCTCATGCCGCTTCCTTCCCGCCTGATCTCCCTTTGGCGATATCGAGGAAATTCTGGATCAACCGGTGGCCGTGTTCCGAGGCGATGCTTTCGGGGTGGAACTGGACGCCGTGAATGGGCAGGTCGCGGTGGGCAATGCCCTGGATGACGCCGTCGCCGCTTTCGGCGGTGATTTCCAGGCAATCGGGCAGGCTGCCCGGTTCCAGGGTCAGGGAATGGTAGCGGGTGGCTGGGAAGGGGCTTGGGATTGCCGCCAGCACGCCGGTCCCGGAATGGGTGATTTCGCTGATCTTTCCATGCATCGGCTTCGGCGCCCGAACCACCTTGGCGCCGAAGGCCTGGCCGATGCACTGGTGGCCCAGGCAGACGCCCAAGACCGACAGTTTCCCGGCCGCCTTTGCCACCACCTCGAGGCAGATGCCGGCGCGGTCGGGATCGCGGGGACCGGGGGAAATGACGATCCCCTCGGCGCCCAGGCTTAACGCCTCGCCGGCGCTGACGGCGTCGTTGCGGCGCACCTCGACCTCCGCCCCCAGTTCGCCCAGGTAATGGCGCAGGTTGTAGGTAAAGCTGTCGTAGTTGTCTAAAAGCAGAAACATTTCATATGCTTATAGTTAATTTAAGTCCCCCGGGGGGGGCCGGTTCGCCGGTTTGGCGCCACAATGCTACCACGCCTCGGAAGCGTCAACCCCGGCCGGGGGCGGGAAAGGGGAGGCGGAAGGGAGGGGGGCTCCCGGTTTCAACGCCTTGGCGGCGGGTAAATATCAACATCGTCCACACAGGGCCCGAGGCGGACATAGGCGTTTGGTCGGAATATGCTCTAAGCTGCCCCATTGAGCGACAAGCAATCGTTCATCCCTTGACGCAGACGACTTGCTTGAGCGTATGGACTACCTCAACAAGATCGGTCTGTGCCGCCATCACGGCGTTAATATCCTTGTAAGCGCCCGGCGTTTCGTCGATCACACCCGCGTCTTTTCGGCACTCCACGCCCTCGGTCGCCTTGGCGTGATCTTGCAGTGAAAATTGTTTCTTGGCCTGCCCGCGTGACATGGCCCGGCCCGCACCATGCGAACACGAATGAAACGACTCGGCGTCGCCTTTGCCGCGCACGATATAGCTGCGAACGCCCATCGAGCCGGGGATGATGCCCAAGTCACCTTCACGGGCGCGGATGGCCCCCTTGCGGGTGAGCCAGACCTTCGCCCCGAAATGGTTTTCCCTGGCGACATAGTTGTGATGGCAGTTTATGGCCATGTCGGTCACGGTGAACTTAGGCAGCGTATTTCGTAAGGCTTCCAGTGTTGCGTCCATCATCACCTTTCGGTTCCTGCGGGCAAATTCCTGCGCCCAACCCACCGCCTCGATATAATCATCGAACAGTTCCGAGCCCTCGACCAAATAGGCCAGGTCCTTGTCGGGCAGATTGACGAACCAACGCTCCATTTCCTTTTTCGCGGCCTGGATGAAATATGTCCCGATGCGGTTGCCGCAGCCGCGAGAGCCGGAATGAAGCATCACCCACACCCGATCACTTTCATCCAAGCAGACCTCGATAAAGTGATTACCGGTGCCGAGCGTTCCCATGTGCCGCGCCGTATTGAACGCCTTTGCTTTCGGGTGCTTCTCTATAATGATGCCGTAATTAAACCCCATATCCCCATCCCAAATAGCTGCAATACGGTCGGAAACCTCGCCCCATGCGCCCCGGTCATTCTTTCCGCCGTTGTCGGTGCGGCCATGCGGAACGGCGATTTCAATACCTATCCGAACGCCTTGAAGATTGTCCGGCAGTTGATCGGCCCGCAACGTGGTCTGCACGGCCATCATGCCGCAGCCAATATCAACGCCGACCGCCGCCGGGATGATCGCGCCCCTGGTCGGGATAACGGAGCCAATGGTCGCGCCGATGCCCCAATGCACGTCGGGCATGGCGGCAACGTGCTTGTGGATGAACGGCAGGGCCGCAACATTCACAAGCTGCTGGCGGGCGGCGTCCTCTAGCTGGACACCCTTGACCCATGCTTTGATCGGCGAGCCGCCTTCGTGGATGACTTCGTATTTCCCGCTGTCGCTCATGTTTTCCGGTCCATACGTGTTTCGACCTACAATAAAAACATAACTTGTAACCACTGTCGTTCCAGCCCTTTAGGCCCTGTTGACCATTAGGTTACGGGCCTAACCTTCCCCGTCTTCCGGGGCGTCGGTGCTAGCCGGACTATCGGGGTACATTTGCGCTCATGCCCGCGGGTCTCCTAATGGGCCATTGGCGGACCTGCATAAAACCGGGCAAAGGTCATTCAATTATTCCCTTTTTGTTCTTGACCATCTTTTCCAGATATGATCTAATTCCTTAATCCTGTTTATCAAGGAATTAAAGTAAGAAGCAAGCCGCGTCACGGGGCGCGTCCGAGGCCCCGTCACGCCCCCCACCTGCCGGACGGCCCGGAAGGAGAAAATGATGACAAATGACGACATCCGCGGCCCTTTTGCGGAGCGGAAACATGTGGAATCAAGGACTTAAGGTTAAAAAGGCGCCGAAAAATGACGACATACGGACGACATGCTGACGACACAATGACGACTTGCGGACGACATGCGGACGACATGCGGACGACATGGGGACGACTTACCGATCACTCCACCCTTGACCTTCCAGTGACTGGAAGCCTATATAAATGATTCCACCCTACTGGAAGGTTATGGAATTAACCCATGAACACGCCCTCTGAACAACCCGAAACGGCAACCGGCGCCCCGATAGCGGCAGAGGACCTCCAACATCTGTCGTTGCAGGTCGGGGGCATGACCTGCGCGTCGTGCGTCAGCCGCGTCGAAAAGTCGCTCGACAACGTCGCCGGCGTTACCCGCGCCAGCGTCAACCTGGCGACCGAGAAGGCGGAGGTGGAATTCGACCCCAAGGCCGTCGGGGCGGCGGACCTCGTCGCCGCCATCGAGGGCACGGGGTATTCGGTGCCCGAACGGGCCGTGGAACTGTCGGTCAAGGGGATGACCTGCGCGTCGTGCGTGAGCCGGGTCGAAGGCGCCATCGCCAAGGTGCCGGGCGTCGGCGCGGCGGAAGTGAATCTGGCCACGGAAAGGGCCAAGGTGACTTTCCGTCACGGGACGGCGGATACGGCCTCGGTCATCGGCGCCGTCGAAAAAGCCGGATACGCCGCATCGGTAGTCACGGCCGGCGAGGAGGATGACCGCGAACAGGCGGCGCGTGATGCGGAAAGGGCGGCCCTGCAACGCGACGTCGTGTTCGCGGCGGCCTTCACCGTGCCGCTGTTCCTCGTCGCCATGCTCAAGTTCGCGCCCGTCGTCGACGAGTGGATGATGGCGTTGATGTCCGAGCGCGGCTGGATGTGGGTCGAATTCGTCCTCGCGACGCCGGTGCAGTTCTACGCCGGGCGGCGGTTCTACCGCCACGGCTGGGCCGAATTGAGGCACCTGAGCCCGGGCATGAACAGCCTGGTGATGCTCGGCGCCAGCGCCGCCTATTTCTATTCCCTGCTCGCCCTCCTGGTGCCGGCGATCTTTCCCGAGGGCACGGCAACGACGTATTTCGAGGCCACCGGCGTCATCATCACGCTGATCCTTTTGGGCCGGTACCTTGAAGCCATCGCCAAGGGCCGCACGTCGGAAGCGATCCGCAAATTGATGCAGATCCAGGCCAAGACCGCCCGCGTACTCAGGGACAGGAAGGAAACCGAAATCCCCATCGAGGACGTGATGGCGGGGGACCTGGTCCTTGTCCGCCCTGGCGAACGCATCGCCGTGGACGGGACCGTTACCGAAGGTTCCAGCTACGTCGATGAATCGATGATCAGCGGCGAACCGGTGCCGGTGGAGAAGCGGCAAGGCGACGAGGTCGTCGGCGGCACCGTCAACAAGACCGGCGCCTTCACCCTGCGGGCGACGCGCGTCGGCGCCGACACGGTGCTGAGCCAGATCATCAGGATGGTCGAGGAGGCGCAAGGCGCCAAGCCGCCGATCCAGAAACTGGCCGACAAGATCGCCGGCGTATTCGTGCCCATCGTCATCGGAGTCGCGGCCGTCACTTTCGGCGTGTGGTTGGCCTTCGGGCCGGTGCCGGCGTTGAGCTTCGCCTTCGTGACCGCCGTTTCGGTACTGCTGATCGCGTGCCCGTGCGCCATGGGGCTGGCGACGCCGACGGCGATCATGGTCGGCACCGGCAAGGGCGCCGAGATGGGGGTGCTTATTCGCAAGGGAACGGCGATCGAGCTGCTGGCCCGGGTCGATACGGTGATTCTGGACAAGACCGGCACCTTGACCAAAGGGCAGCCGGAAATGACCGATTTCGACGCCGTCGGATTCGAGGCAACGGAAATCCTTCGTCTTGTCGCCGCCGCCGAATCGAAAAGCGAACACCCGATCGCCGAGGCCATCGTCGGCGCCGCCAGGGACAAGGGCCTGGATATCCCAAACGTGTTGGATTTCAAGGCCGAGCCCGGCTTCGGCATCGACGCCGGGCTCGAAGGCCGCCGGGTGCAGGTCGGCGCCGATAGGTATATGGAACGCCTCGGTATCGACCTCAAGGATGTCGAGGCGCGCGCCGGCGAAATGGCCGCCGAGGCCAAGACGCCCCTCTATGCGGCCGTGGACGGACAACTGGCGGCCGTGATTGCCGTCGCCGATCCGTTGAAGGACGGCAGCCTGGAAGCCATCAGGGCGCTCCATGCCCTCGGCCTCGAAGTTGCCATGCTGACCGGCGACAACCGCGGCACCGCCGAGGCCATCGCCCGCCAGGCCGGCATCGACAGGGTCATGGCCGAGGTCCTGCCGGGCCAGAAAGCCGACGAGGTCAAGCGCCTTCAGGCCGGCGGCAAAAAGGTCGCCTTCGTCGGCGACGGCATCAATGACGCGCCCGCGCTCGCCCAGGCCGACGTCGGCATCGCCATCGGCACCGGCACCGATATCGCCATCGAAGCCGGCGACGTGGTCCTGATGTCGGGCGACCTTCGGGGAATCGTCAACGCCGCCGGGCTGTCGAAGCGGGTGCTGAGGACGATCTGGACCAATTTTTTCTGGGCCTACGCCTATAACGTGATCCTGATCCCGGTCGCCGCCGGGGCGCTGTATCCGCTTTGGGAATTGCTGTTGAACCCGATGCTGGCGGCCGGCGCGATGAGCTTATCAAGCGTCTTCGTGGTCACCAATTCGTTGCGTCTGCGCGGGTTCCGGCCGCCCATCGAGGGTGGGCATCAGGTCATTCAGGTGACGCCCGGGAATATGGAACAAGCGGCATGATTTCACATGGAGGATCAAAATGAACATCGGCGAAGCGGCATCGGAATCCGGCGTCCCCGCCAAGACCATCCGCTATTATGAAAGCATCGGCCTCATCCCGCCGGCGATCCGGGCCGAGAACGGCTACCGGAACTACACCCTTTTCGACATCCAGACGCTGAAGTTCATCCAGCACGCCCGGCGCCTCGGGTTTTCGGTCAAGGACGTGGGCGGCCTGTTGGAGCTTTGGCTGGACAAAAGCCGCACCAGCGCCGACGTCAAGGCCCTGGCCCTGAAACATATTTCGGACGTCGAAAAACGCATTGGCGAGCTGCAATCCATCCGCAAGACACTGATCGACCTGACCGACCGCTGTCATGGCGATGACAGGCCCGATTGTCCGATCCTGGACGACCTGGTGGCCGGCCCCGATGGCTGAAGGCGATGGCGATTAAATCGCGGACCAGAAAAACCGCCAACAATAAATCGGCGGCACCGGGCCGGCGGTCCCCATTCCGTCTGAATCCCCTTCGCCAGGCGTTTTTCGTCGGACTGGCCGTGGCCGGAATCGCCATCGGATACGGTGTTGGGTACCTGGCGAAAACCACCCCGCCGCCGGCAACGTCAGTGTCTGTCGCCCTGGCAACGCTTCCGCCCCTGCTACCCGAAGACACCGAGGCGCGGCAAGGGAAACCCGTGCGCGCCTATGAAGAGGCCCTGCCCAATGACATCATCGAACCGACCGAAACCCGGCCCGCCGTCAAGGTCCTCAAGGTAACGGTGGAAAAGACGCCATACCCTCCCCAGACTAAGGGAGCGGCGCCCGATTCCGCATCTTTGCCCGCGGCCGTTCCCGCCGAGGGCAGGAAAGCCAGGATCGCCATCGTCATCGACGACCTCGGCATCGACAGGCCGCGGACCGCCCGGGTCATTCGGTTGCCGGGCCCGTTGACGATGTCGTTCCTGACCTATGCCCCCGACCTCGACAAACAGACCCGCGCCGCCCGCGACGCGGGCCACGAGTTGTTGCTGCACATTCCCATGGAACCCGGCAGCCAGGACGTGGACCCGGGCCCAAACGTCCTGTTGACCGGCATTCCACGCCAGGAACTGCTGACCAGCCTCAAATGGAACCTGGATCAATTCACCGGTTACGTGGGGGTCAACAATCATATGGGCAGCCGCTTCACGGCGGACATGCCGGGCATGGTCGCGGTCATGGAGGAGTTGAAGAAACGGAATCTGTTTTTTCTGGATTCCATTACCGCCGGCAATTCCGTCGCCCGCAAGGCGGCCCGGAAGGTCGGTTTGCCGTTTGCCGGGCGAAATGTCTTTCTCGATCACGCCGACGACGTGGTGGGGATAAGCAAACGCCTGGCCGAGGTCGAGAAGCTGGCGAAGAGGACCGGCCGGGCCATCGCCATCGGCCACCCCCGGGAAGCGACCCTGAAAGCGCTGGTTCCGTGGCTGAAGGATATCGAGAAACGGGGGTTCAAGCTGGTTCCGCTTTCGTCCGTGGTCAAGCCTCGAAGATCACCGGGGTAAGGGCGTTCCATTTAATATCGTAAAACCCCTTGACCTTCCCTTTGCGGGATGGAGTGCAATGGAAATCGACGCCGACGATTTACAGATGATTTACAGGAGATCTAAATGACGAAAACTTATCGAGTCTTGGGCATGACCTGCGGCGGCTGCGCCAGGGCGGTCACCAACGCCATAAAGACGGCGGCGCCCGAAGCGGCGGTGGAAGTCGACCTGGACGGGAAACAGGTGACGGTCGAAGGCGCAGGCGATGACAGCGCCATCCAACAGGCCGTCGAAAGCGCCGGTTTTGAATACGGCGGCCCCGCTTAGGCGGGTTATCGGGGAGCAAAAGCCGTCCGGCGGTCAGGCTTTCCCCGTGGCGAACTTGACCGCCTCCCCGGCCGCCTGGATCAGGGCCTGGGCCTTGTTGCAGCTTTCCTGAAACTCGTTTTCCGGGTCGCTGTCGGCGACCACGCCGCCGCCGGCCTGCACGTAAAGAACGCCATTCTTGATGACCGCCGTCCTGAGGGCGATACAGGTGTCCATGTCGCCGTTGGCGCCGAAATATCCGATACAGCCCGAATAGACGCCGCGCCGTTCCGGTTCCAGTTCGTCGATAATCTCCATCGCCCGGATCTTCGGCGCACCGGAAACCGTGCCTGCCGGGAAACCGGCCAGCAGGGCGTCGATGGCGTCGAATTTCGGATCGAGGTCGCCTTCGACGTTAGACGCGATGTGCATGACGTGGGAATAGTGCTCGACGGTGAACTGCTCGGTAACGTTCACCGTCCCCACTTTGGCGACCCGCCCGACGTCGTTGCGCCCCAGGTCGAGCAGCATCAGGTGTTCGGCGATCTCTTTCGGATCGGAAAGCAGGTCCTTGACAAGGGCCGCGTCCTCTGCGGGCGTTTGGCCGCGTTTGCGGGTTCCGGCGAGCGGCCTCAGGGTGATCTTGCCGTCGCGGACGCGGACCAGGATTTCGGGGCTGGAGCCGACGACGGAAAAATCCCCGAAATTGAGATAAAACAGAAACGGCGACGGATTAAGTCTTCTCAAGGCCCGGTAAAACGAAAACGGCGGCAACGTGAAAGGCAGTTTAAACCGTTGCGACGGAACGATCTGAAAGGCGTCGCCGGCGTTGATGTATTCAACCGCCTTTTTCACCATGCCGTGGAACATTTCCCGGGTCATGTTTGATTCCGGTTCCGGGAGTTCCTTTTCCGGGGACGGTTTTTCCGCTTTTTGAGGAGGGCCGGCCTCGAAGTCCCGCACCACCCCGGCCAGCCGTTCGGAAGCGGCCCGATAGGCATCTTCGGCGGTCATGGATTTACCAGGCCGGACCGGGGTGACGATGGTGACCGAATCCTCCAGTGAATCGAAAACCGCCATCACCGTCGGGCGCAGGAAAATGCTGTCGGGGACGCCGATCGCATCGGGATTGCCGTCCGGGAGATTCTCGACCAGCCGCACCATGTCATAGGCCAAATACCCGACCAGCCCGGAGGCCATCGGCGGCAGGTCCGCCGGCATCTCGATCCGGGATTCCTTGACCAGGGCGCGCAGCGATTCGATGGCCCCCGATTCCTCGGCGACGGGGCAGGGGGCGAAGACATCGGGGTCCGTTTCGGCATCGCGGTTGATTTCCGCCCTGTCGCCGAAACAGCGCCAAATAAGGTCCGGATGCATGCCGATGAACGAATACCGGCCGCGAATGGCGCCGCTTTCGACGGACTCAAGAAGAAAGCTGTTGAGCCGGTCCTGGGCCAATTTCAACATCGCCGAAACCGGGGTTTCCAGGTCGGATACCAGCGTCGTCCATACAACCTGCGATGAACCTTGGCCGTCCGCGCCATACGCATTCGTAAAGGCGGAAAAATCAGGAAACGTCTTCATGTCCGTCTCAGCGGTTTCGGATGGGTCTCCGGCTGCCTCCGACCCCGGTAAAAAGCTGGTTGATGGTTTGACGGTTGACGGTGACGCCATAACGCTCGCGGAGCGCCTCCGCCAATTGGATCAGGACATCGATTTCCATTGAATCGCTGATCTGTCCGGCCAACTGCTCGACGCCTTTCTTGTCGGGGACGGGGTTGGCGGCAACGATTTTCTTGAGCCGGGCCACGGTATACCCGTCGTTGTTCCGGGCCATGGCCGCTTGCCCCGGCCGGAGGGCGAAGACCCCGTCGATCAACGCCTGAAACAATAGGGGATCGGGGGTTGCAGGCCGGCGCACGGTTGCCGGCGGCGACTTGACGGTTAAACCCATTTCCCTGGCAATCACATCCAGCCCGGTCCCGCCCTTGACCCGGGCGACCACGGATTCGGCGGATTGTTCCGCCTCCTCGGCCCGTTTTTCCGCTTTCCAGGCTTCGGCGACCTTGGCCTTGACGGCGTCCAGGGGCCGAAGGGCTCTTGCCGTCACCCCGTCCACCCGGAGAACGAAATACCCGTCCTCGCCGGTTTCGGTCAAAAGGCTGTCGGCGCCTTCCTCGGTGGCAAAGGCGATGGAGAGAAAATCCCCTCCCGGCAGGGACACGACCTTTCGTTCGGCGCCATCCAGGCCGCTTTTATCGACCGCCGCGACCTTGACGATCCTCAGGTTCAATTGTGCCGCCGCTTCCTCCAGGTTGGCGCCGCCGCCCAACAAATCCTCCAGCCGGTTGGCCAGTTCGAACATATTGTCGACGGCTTTTTCGAGGGCCAGGGATTTGCCGAGGTCGTCTCGCACCTCGTCCAGGGTTTTGGTGCTCCCCGGCTCGACATCGGCGACATGAAACAAATGCCATCCCAGGGGGCTTTTGACCGGGGCGCTGTTGCCGCCTTCCTTCAATGAAAATACCGGCTCCACCAGTTCGGAAAACGGCAGCCCGGACCGGGTCAGCCGTCCCAGCTCGACGGTGGAGATATCCATCTTGGCCACTTCAAAGGCGACGGTGGCGAAGTCACGCCCCTCGGAAAGCGCTTTTTCGGCCTTTTTGGCTTCCTCCTCGCTGGCAAGGATCATCTGCATGACCCGGCGGGACTCCTGAACGGTAAATTCGTCCTCGCGGGCCTCGTAGGCCTCCTTGATGTCGCCCTCCGCAACCTCGACATCCTTGGCCAAATCCGACGCTTCAAGCCGGATCACCGTCAAGGCGCGGTATTCAGGCGCGGTAAAGGTTTCGGCCTTGTCCTTGAGGTATTTTTCCAGCGCCGCGCTGTCCGGTTCGGGGATGTCTTTCTGGGCGCTGTCGGCAATATGGACAGTGTCGACGGTCCTTTTTTCCTGGCGGTGCCGGTAGACCGTATCCACCAGCCGTTTTGGCACCGTTTGGGGGCTGAAGCTATCGAGTATCTGATTGCGCCCCATTTGCCGGCGGACCTGAACGATAAAATCGTTCTGGCTCATTAAATTCTGGCTCAAGGCCTGTTGGAAGCGGCCTTGATCGAACCCCCCCAGGCTCTGGAAGGCGGGAGTGCTCCTGATCTCGGCCAGTACAAGGTCGTCATTGATGGCGACGCCGAGTTCCTTTGCCGCGAGATATATCGCGGTATCGTTGATTTTCCGCTGCACCACGGTTTCGATCAAGCCTAAGGACCGTGCCTGTTCGACGCCGAACTGGTCACCCAGTATCGGACGCAGGCGGTTGATTTCGCGCCGAACATCGTACTCGACTTCGCGGGGGCCGATCTCGATGTCGCCGACCTCGAACACCAGAGACGGCGAAGAGCTCGGCGTGAACATGTCGCTGACGCCCCAGAGGGCGAAACTGACGACCAAGAGGCCCGCCAAGGCCTTGACGATGATCGATTTGGTATGCTTGCGAATGGTGGTCAGCATGGCGCATCACGAAGGGTTGGTGTCGGAAAAGGCGTCGCCAACACCCCAGGAAACAAGGTCCAAAGGGGTGAAGCGGGCGGCATCATAGGAGCGCCGCCCATGACCCGCAACCACCTATTCGCGCAACCGGGCCGTATCTAATCCTTAGGCCGCGGGGGAAGATGGTCTCGATCCTTGTTCGGACCGACGGTTCAGAATATTTATTGGGGAGCCATCCCACCGAAACGCCAAACAAAGGAACCGCCATGAGCACTCCCCGCCGCCCCTTGATTGCCGGAAACTGGAAAATGAACGGCCTCCGGGCCGATGGCGAGAGCCTGGCCTCGGACTTGACGGACCTCATGAAAAACGAAACCGACGCTGTCTTCGACATGGTGGTTTGCCCGCCTTTTACCCTGATCGCCGCCGTCGCCGACGCCCTTGCCGGCAGCGCCATTGCCCTCGGCGCCCAGGACTGCCACCCGGCCGAGAAGGGAGCCCATACCGGCGACGTCAGCGCCGCCATGCTGGCCGACCTGGGCTGCGATTTCGTGATCGCCGGCCATTCCGAACGGCGCACCAACCACTTCGAATCCGACGCCGCCGTCCAGGCCAAGGCCGCCGCCGTCCAGGCCCAGGGCATGGCGGCCATCATCTGCATCGGCGAGACCGAGGAACAGCGCGACGGCGCCATGACATTCGATGTGGTCAAATCCCAACTGGCCGGTTCGGTCCCGAAGCCGTCTACGGCCGCCAATACGGTGATCGCCTACGAACCGGTCTGGGCCATCGGCACCGGGCGGACGCCGTCTACGGACGAGGTGCAGGAAGTCCACGCGCTGATCCGGACCGAATTGACGGCCGCCCTGGGCGCCGAAGAGTCGGCCGGGATTCGGGTCCTTTACGGCGGCTCCATGAAGCCCGAAAACGCCCGTGACCTGCTGGCGCTGGAAGACGTCGACGGCGGCCTGATCGGCGGCGCCAGCCTCACGGCCGAAAATTTTTGGGCCATCGCCCAAAGTTGTGTCTAGCCATATCGGGCGCAAGGGATTAATAAACGCGGCCAAGGGACAACGACGGACCCGGCACCGGGAAGAGGGAGCAACACCATGACCTCGGTCATCCTTGTCATCCATCTATTGCTGGCGATCGCCCTCGTCGGCGTCGTCCTCCTGCAACGCAGTGAAGGCGGCGTCTTCGGCATGGGCGGGGGCGGCATGGGCGGCTTTATGACCGGGCGCGCCACCGCCGACCTGCTGACCCGGACGACGACGATCCTGGCGGCGGCCTTTATGGCCTCCAGCTTGACCCTGGCCATCCTGGCTTCCAACGAGCGCCAACCAAGCTCTATCCTCGATCAACCCCGGCCCGTTCCCCAGGCCCCGGCCCAGCCTGGTGAGCCCAGCGTCCCGCTTGCCAAGTAGGGGGAAGAGACCTTGAAAGAGGGCCCCGGAATTATTTTTATCGAGGCGGCGGGATTGCCGCCTCTTTTTTTTAGGCGTTCGAAAAAATTGGTGTACTATATACGTCCATGACGCGGTTCATCTTCATCACCGGCGGCGTGGTTTCCTCACTCGGTAAAGGTCTTGCGTCGGCGGCCCTCGGCGCGCTGCTTCTGGCGCGCGGGTTCAAGGTGCGGTTGCGCAAGCTCGACCCCTACATCAACGTCGACCCCGGCACCATGTCGCCCTATCAGCACGGCGAGGTCTACGTCACCGACGACGGCGCCGAGACCGACCTCGACCTCGGCCACTACGAACGCTTTACCGGCGTTGCCTCGCGCCAGAGCGACAACGTGACGACGGGGCGAATCTATTCCGACGTCATCGCCAAAGAGCGCCGCGGCGATTACCTGGGCGCCACCATCCAGGTCATCCCCCACATCACCGACGCCATCAAGAGCTTCATCACCAACGACCTCAAGGACGAGGACTTCGTGCTCTGTGAAATCGGCGGCACCGTCGGCGATATCGAAGGGCTGCCGTTCCTCGAGGCGATTCGCCAATTGGGCAACGAACTGGGCCGCGACAAGGCCCTGTACATCCACCTGACCCTGTTGCCCTACATTCCCACCGCCGGCGAGTTGAAGACCAAACCGACCCAGCACTCGGTGAAGGAACTGTTGAACGTTGGAATTCAGCCAGACTTATTGCTGTGCCGGTCCGACCGGGCGATCCCCGAATCGGAACGGCGCAAGATCGCGCTGTTCTGCAACGTCCGCGAACAGGCGGTCATTCCGGCGCTCGACGTGGACAGCATCTACGGCGTCCCCATCAACTACCACCAGGAAGGCCTGGACGACCAGGTGTTCGAGCACTTCGGCATCGAGACCAAGGCGCCCGACCTCAGCCGCTGGTCCGATATCGAGGACCGCATCCTGAAGCCCGAAGGCGAGGTGTCCATCGCCATCGTCGGCAAGTACACCGGGCTCAGGGATGCCTACAAGTCTCTGTCCGAGGCCCTCGACCACGGCGGCATCGCCAATAGGGTCGAGGTCGGCTTGCAGTGGATGGATTCCGAAATCTTCGAGACCAGCGACACGATCGAACACCTGGAAGGCGTGCACGGAATCCTGGTCCCCGGCGGCTTCGGCGAACGCGGCTCGGAAGGGAAGATCGCCGCCGCCCGCTTCGCCCGCGAACGCGGCATTCCCTATTTCGGCATCTGCTTCGGCATGCAGATGGCGGTCGTCGAGGCGGCCCGCAACATGGCCGGGCTCAACGACGCGGGCTCCACCGAATTCGGCCCCTGCAAGCACCCGGTGGTGGGGCTGATGACCGAATGGATGCAGGAGGGCGAGCTTCAGAAACGCGAGGCCGGCGGCAACTTCGGCGGCACCATGCGGCTCGGCGCCTATCCCTGCGTACTGGAAAAAGACAGCCGGGTGCAGGGCATCTACGCCGCCAGCGAAATCTCCGAGCGCCACCGCCACCGTTATGAAGTCAACACCAACTACCGCGAGGAACTGGAAAACGCGGGACTCAAGTTCTCCGGCATGTCGCCCGACGGGGTACTGCCGGAAATCATCGAAATCCCCGGCCACCCCTGGTTCGTCGGCGTCCAGTTCCACCCCGAACTGAAGTCCCAGCCCTTCGACCCGCATCCTTTGTTCACGTCGTTCATCGCCGGCGCCATCGATCAGGCGCGCCTGGTGTAGGATAACTTGCGGAAGTTTCGGTTCCTGTGGAATTGTGTATCTGTTATTTGTGTTCGTTCACGGCTAGGTAAGTAGGCATGACAATATCTAAAGCGAAATTCGAAAGGTTTACTGCCTTTAGAGACCTTGAGATCGTGTTTACCCCAGGAATCAACATCTTGATCGGGGCGAACAGTACGGGAAAGACTCATATGCTTAAGGCTATATATTCTGCCTGCGATGTAGCGGGAACACAGGATTCATTTCCTGACAAGTTGGTAAAAAACTTTTTACCCTCTGAGCGTCGGTTGGGTCGTTTGGTCCATCGTCAAAAAGTAAGCACCCGCGGAGCTATCAATGTATTTCGAGGGAGACGAAGGATACGCGCTTCCTTCAGTAATCACACGGAAAAGCCAGGATCGGCGAAGGTAATTGGAGCTAAACGCTGGTCATTTAAAGGCATCGAGTGCGCGTATATCCCTGTTAAAGAAATGTTAGCGAACGCACCCGGATTTCGTTCCCTATACTCCAAGCGGGAAGTTCACTTCGAGGCTATATACGCAGACATTATCGATCGGGCATACCGACCATTGCTCCGTGGCCCAATGGATACAACTCGAAGAAAGCTCCTAAAGATTATTCAAAAAGGAATTGACGGAAAAGTAATAGTAAGGGGGGAAGAATTCTTCCTTCGAAATAAACAGGGATTGCTTGAATTTACACTTCTTGCGGAAGGGCTTAGAAAGCTGGGACTTCTCTGGCTCCTAATTCAAAACGGCACCCTTTTAAAAGGTGCTGTGTTCTTCTGGGAGGAGCCAGAAACAAACTTGAATCCGAGTTTAATCGGAACTGTTGTCGAGATATTGTTGGAACTTCAGCGAATGGGTGTCCAAGTTTTCTTGGCTACTCATGATTACGTCGTATTAAAAGAATTTGATCTTCGAAGTAAAAGAACCGATAAAATACTTTATCATGCCTTATATCTAGATAAAGAATCTCGATATATAAAATGTAGTAGCACTAAAGAATATTTGTCGATTCATCCGAACACTATCGCAGACACATTCTTGGATCTTTATGATCGCGACGTTGCGCGTGCCACGAAAAAAAGCGCGAAGAGAAATTAATGGTCATTCGCGAAGGTGAACTGGAGTTTGATTTTTCCGGTGCCAGAGAATTCGAAAAACTGGACAGGCAGGAACGGGACGCAGCATCCAGGCCGATTCCGCATGGTATGAAATTTGTCGATTTTGTCGTCGAAGAAGAAGATCGGGTTTTATTGATCGAGGTTAAAGATCCGTCCTGTGGTCAAGTTCCGTCATCAGAAAGAACCGATTTTCTTAAAAGAATGGAACATAAAACCTTGATCCATTATGAGCTTGTTCCCAAGGCTCGTGATACATACACCTTTCTCCATCTGATGAAGCGTGACGAAAAGCCATTTTTTTACGTCGTGTTGCTTGGATTGGAAGAATTTAACCTAGATGCGCTTTTTTTGCCCAATTTTAAGGATCGCCTTCTTCAAAGACTCCGTCAAGAAAGCGACCATCCGTGGAGGCGCGATTATGTGGCGGATTGCGTAGTTGCGACCGTGTCCAATTGGAGGGCCATTTTTCCCAACTATCCTTTGACAAGAGCCCGATGAACTTCTCTGCTAATTCAGCAAAATATGACCGAACCCCGCCACATCGCCATCGGCGACATTGAAGTCGGCAACGACCTGCCGCTGACCCTGATCGCCGGCCCGTGCGTGATGGAAAGCCGCGATCACGCCCTGGACATGTCCGGCGCCTTGGCCCAAATGGCGAAGAAGCTGGGCATCGGACTGATCTACAAGACCTCCTACGACAAGGCCAACCGGACCAGCGGCGCCACCGAACGCGGCGTCGGCCTCGACGAGGCGCTGCCCGTGTTCGCCGATATCCGCAAGGAAACCGGCGTGGCCGTCCTCACCGACGTGCACCAACCCGATCATTGCGCCCCGGCCGCCGAGGCCGTCGACGTGCTGCAAATACCGGCCTTCCTGTGCCGCCAGACCGACCTGTTGGCCGCCGCCGGCAAGACCGGCAAGCCCATCAACGTCAAGAAAGGGCCGTTCCTGGCGCCGTGGGACATGGCCAACGTGGTCAAGAAAATCGAGGACACCGGAAATTCCGACGTCATGGTCTGCGAACGGGGCGCCAGCTTCGGTTACAACGCCCTGGTGTCGGACATGCGCTCGCTGCCTATCCTGGCCCGGACCGGATGCCCGGTGGTGTTCGACGCCACCCATTCGGTGCAGCAGCCGGGCGGGCAGGGAACCCGATCCGGCGGCCAGCGGAAATTCGCCCCGGTGCTGGCCCGCGCCGCCGTCGCCGTCGGCATCGCCGCGGTGTTCATGGAAACCCACCAGGACCCGGACAACGCGCCTTCCGACGGCCCCAACATGATCCCGCTTGACCAATTGCCCGATATCGTCGAAACCCTTCTCGAAATCGACCGCCTGGCCAAGGCCCGGCCGGTGGAGATATAAACCCCCACCATGACCGCCATCACCGACATCATCGCCCGAGAAATCCTTGATTCCCGCGGCAACCCGACCGTCGAAGTCGACGTGGTGCTGAAAACCGGCGCCATGGGCCGGGCCGGGGTGCCGTCGGGGGCTTCCACCGGGGCGCACGAGGCATATGAGCTGCGCGACGGCGACAAAAAGCGCTATGCCGGAAAAGGGGTGTTGAAGGCCTGTGAATCCGTCAACGGCGAGATCTTCGACGCCCTTTCCGGCATCGACGCCGAGGACCAGTTCCTGATCGACAACACCCTGATCGGCCTCGACGGCACCGACAACAAGGAACGCCTGGGCGCCAACGCCATTCTCGGCGTGTCGCTGGCCGTCGCCCACGCCGCCGCCGACGAAGCCGGACAGCCCCTATACCGGTTCATCGGCGGCGCCCAGGCGCATGTGCTGCCGGTGCCGATGATGAACATCATCAACGGCGGCCAGCACGCCGACAACCCGATCGACATTCAGGAATTCATGGTCGCGCCGGTCGGCGCCGGCACCTTCGCCGAGGCCGTCCGCGCCGGGGCCGAGATCTTCCAGACCCTGAAAAAGGCGCTGTCCGACGCCGGCCACGGGACCAACGTCGGCGACGAAGGCGGCTTCGCGCCGAATCTTAAAAGTTCGACCGAAGCCCTTGATTTCATTGTTAAGTCTATCGAAGTGGCCGGGTACAAAGCGGGCGACGACGTGATCCTGGCGCTCGACGCCGCGTCGAGCGAGTTCTTCACCAAAGGCAAGTACGAACTCACCGGCGAAGGCGAGTCCCTGGATGCCGCCGGCATGGTCGAATACTACCGGGAGCTCGCCGCCAAATACCCGATCCGGTCGATCGAGGACGGCATGGCCGAGGACGACTGGGACGGGTGGAAGACGCTGACCGGGGCCCTCGGGGACAAGATGCAACTGGTCGGCGACGACCTGTTCGTCACCAGCCCGAAACGCCTGGCCGAAGGCATCGATCGTGGCGTCGCCAATTCGATCCTCATCAAGGTCAACCAGATCGGCACCTTGACCGAGACCCTTGAAACCGTCGAGGCCGCCCACAAGGCCGGCTACACGACGGTGATCTCGCACCGCTCCGGCGAGACCGAGGACACCACCATCACCGACATCGCCGTCGCCACCAATTCAGGCCAGATCAAGACCGGTTCTTTGTCCCGTTCCGAGCGGACGGCGAAATACAACCAGCTCATCCGCATCGAGGAGGAACTGGGCCCGGCGGCGCAATACGCCGGCAAGGGCGCCTTCGGCCGGGGCTAAGCGATTGTTTTTGCGGCGGCTTCGCCGTGGTTCAACATCAAAGACCCCGGCTCTCTCTTGGTTCGCGGCTCATCCAAAAATGACTTCTCGCAGTTTCTTGTTGATCCGCGTTTGCCACCCCCGGCCCTGGGCCTTGAAGTATTCGACCACGTCGGCGTCCAGGCGAATGGTGGTGACCACTTTCCTGGGCGCCTTTTGCGGGCCGCGGGTGCGAAGATATCGCTCGACGATTTCGGGGTGGGTTTCCGAGGCGGGGCGCATCCCGGCAAGCTGATCGTCGGTCAGCGGCGGCGACTCGACGGCGTCCCAGTCTCCCTGCGTGACGTGCTTCGGTTTACGCTTCTTCATAAAATCTCCTTTCCCGCGCATTAGCCTTGCGAAGGCTGATGATGCGAACGACATCGCCGCGCTTGGTGAAAATCATCACGCATAAACGGGCCTCGATGAATCCGAGAGCGGTAAAGCGTGGTTCGCCATAATCGGCCCGGAGGTCACGGGTGACGAACGCCGTGTCCCACTCGAAGGTTGCCGCCTCCTCGAAGCCAATGCCGTGCTTGGCTTTGTTGGCGGCGTTCTTTTCGCGATCCCATTCGTATTTCAAGATTTTATTGTTAATATAATTTGCCCCGCCCGTCAAGCAAATTGTAAATACAAAAAAATACTCGCCCGAAGCCATGGGGGCCTGCCGGATCGCCGGCATGATGCAGCCCCGGGCTTGGACCACCGGCTGAACCCACCCCGGGGCAACCGACCCCCCCCAATCCTTGAATTTTTGGTTTGAATCCAAGCCGCTAACCGGTTGTTAACCAATGGCCGCTAATCATCGGCGCGGGTTTGGGACTGTGGAAACGGTAAAAAACGTCAACCAAACGAACCCGGGGAACCACGGTCTATGGGTCTATTACAGGAATTCCGCGCCCGCGCGCGGTACGTGCTCGGGCCGCTCCTGGGCGTCCTGGCGGTCGGTTATTTCGCCTATCACGTCGTCCAGGGAGACCGGGGCCTGTTCGCCTGGTGGAACATCAAACAACGGGTCGCGGCCGCCAAAGCGGCCCTGGAGACGTCGCGGGCTGAGCGTGAATTGCTGGAAAACCGGGTGCGGTTGCTCAATCCCGGCTCGCTCGACCTCGACATGCTCGAAGAGCGCGCTTTGCTGATGCTCAACTACGGACACGACGACGACATCGTGATCCTGGAAGAAAAGAAAAGGAGGAAGTAATGGAAAGTCTGGCAGAAAACCTGATTCCGCCTTACTACACCGCCGTACTGAACGATACCCGCGGCGGCATGAAAGACGCCGGACACGTCGCGCCGGCCGACGAAATGGTGACCATCGCGACGCGGCAACCGGGGTTCCTGGGCCTCGAAACAACCCGGGGCCAAAAGGGCAAAAAAATAATAGTTTCCTATTGGAGGGACGTCGACGCCATCGAAGGATGGATCAACATCGGTGACATTCACATCAACCAACGTTTCGGGATCGGCCTAGCCGATGCCTGCAGCATCGAAATCTCCCTGGTCGAGGAAAACCGGGAAGACGAGGCCCGTGAAGGCGGCCTGCGCGGGGTCGGGGCTTTTGTGACGGCCTCGCTCACCTCCTTGATCGGGTTCCTGCCATGAGCCTCCTCACCGAAGCCGAAAACCCGCCGTTTTACGCGGTCGTCTATACCTCGCCGCCGTCAGGGTCCGAAGACCTCGAATTCGGGGAAACGTCTTCGCTTTTGGTCGCCTTGGCGGCGACCCAGCCCGGCTATCTGGGCTTCCAGAAGGAACGCGCCGCCGAAGGCCGGACCGTCGCCGTCTGCTATTGGGACAGCTTCCAGGCCCTGTCCGATTGGACCGACAGCGCCATCGAATGGATCAAGGCCAAGCAGGGGCTGGAAAATTTCGTCTGCACCACCGGCTGTCTGTGGCCGTGGCTGTTGGACGGGCGCCGGGTCGACCTGGAGCCGGACCTGCATATCGTCGTCTGACGCGGCCCCGGCGGTTCCGCGCGACAAGCCTTAACTTATTGCGGGTTAAGGGTAATTTTATTCGTTATTTCAAGGACTTTTCGCAATCCTGTTTGCTTGAAAAGCCCTTGGTCCTGCATTACTTTTGATTCCTGAGATTGCCCCGCCTGGCGCTTTTCGGCGCCCTCGGCATGGGCGGGGGCGGCAACAGGAAGGATTCATGGCCAAGGCAGCGAAACCCGCCTCCAAGCGGCCGCCCAAGGGCAAGAAGGGGGCCGCCAAAAAAGGCAAGACCCCGGGCGCCGACGAGCTTCTCCATTGCTACCGCCAGATGCTGCTGATCCGCCGTTTCGAGGAAAAGGCGGGGCAGCTCTATGGCATGGGCCTGATCGGCGGCTTCTGCCACCTGTATATCGGCCAGGAAGCGGTCGTCGTCGGCATGATGGCCGCCGCCGACCCCAACGACAGCATCATCACCTCGTACCGCGACCACGGCCACATGCTCGCCTGCGGCATGGACCCCAAGGGCGTGATGGCGGAACTCACCGGCCGCCGGGGCGGTTATTCCAAGGGCAAGGGCGGCTCCATGCACATGTTCAGCCGCGAAAAGAACTTCTTCGGCGGCCACGGCATCGTCGGCGCCCAGGTGTCCATCGGCACCGGGCTCGCCTTCGCCCACAAACTTAAAAAAGACGGCGGCGTCTGCCACGCGTATTTCGGCGACGGCGCCGTCAACCAGGGCCAGATCTACGAAGTCTTCAACATGGCCCAGTTGTGGAAGCTGCCGGTGATCTACGTCATCGAGAACAACCGCTACGGCATGGGCACCGCCATCGAGCGCGCCTCGGCGACGACCGAGCTCTACCGGCGCGGCGACAGCTTCGCCATCCCCGGCAAGCAGGTCGACGGCATGGACGTGATCGCGGTCAAGGAGGCCGGCGAAAAAGCGGCCCAGTGGTGCCGCGCCGGCAAGGGGCCGTTCATTCTGGAGATGAAGACCTACCGCTACCGCGGCCATTCCATGTCGGACCCGGCCAAGTACCGCGACAAGGAAGAGGTCTCGAAGGTGCGCAAAAAAAGCGACCCCATCGACAACCTGCGCGACAAGCTGATTTCCGGCAAGGCCGCCGGCGAAGCGACGCTCAAGGATATCGACAAGGACATCAAGGCCGTCGTTACGGCGGCGGCCGAATTCGCCCAGCAAAGCCAGGAACCGGACCCGTCGGAGCTTTATACCGACGTCCTGGTTGACGTCTAGGCCGGGCCTCTTGAGGGAGTGACATGGCCACGCAAGTCCTGATGCCGGCGCTGTCGCCGACCATGACCGAAGGCAAGATCGTCAAGTGGCTGAAGGCCGAAGGCGACGCCGTCGAAAGCGGCGACGTCCTGGCCGAGATCGAAAGCGACAAGGCGACCATGGAAATCGAGGCCGTGGACGAGGGGACACTGGGCAAGATACTGGTTCCCGAAGAGACCGAGAACGTCGCCGTCAACACGCCGATCGCCATCATCGCCGAGGAAGGCGAGGACGTATCGGACGTTGAAGCTCCCCCCGCGCCCCCTCCGGCGCCTCCACAGCCGCCCCCACAGCCCGACGAGCAGGCTCCCGCGCCGGCCCCGGCGCTCCCAGCCCCGGCCGCGCCATCCCCGCCTGCTGCCGCCGTCGCTGCCCCCTTGGCGGCGCCGGAAGCCGATTATGACGGCCCGATGGCGCGCCTTACCGTTCGCGAGGCGTTGCGCGACGCCATGGCCGAGGAAATGAGACGCGACGAGAGGGTCTACCTGATGGGCGAGGAAGTCGCCCAATACCAGGGCGCCTACAAGATCAGTCAGGGCCTGCTGGAGGAATTCGGCCCCGAGCGGGTGGTCGACACCCCGATCACCGAGCACGGCTTCACGGGACTCGGCGTCGGCGCGTCGTTCGGCGGCCTGAGGCCGATCGTCGAATTCATGACCTTCAACTTCTCCATGCAGGCCATGGACCAGATCGTCAACTCGGCGGCCAAGACGCTCTACATGTCGGGCGGGCAGATGGGGGCGCCGATCGTCTTCCGCGGACCCAACGGCGCCGCCGCCCGCGTCGCCGCCCAGCATTCGCAATGCTACGCCTCGTGGTTCGCCCACATCCCGGGGCTCAAGGTGGTTTCGCCGTGGTCGGGGGCGGATGCCAAGGGGTTGCTGAAATCGGCCATCCGCGACCCCAATCCGGTGATATTCCTGGAAAACGAAATCCTCTACGGGCAAAGCTTCGACGTCCCCGACGATCCGGACTTCACGATCCCCATCGGCCGCGCCAAGGTCGAACGGCCGGGAACGGGCGTCACCATCACCGCTTTTTCGCTGATGGTCGGCGTGGCGCTGGAAGCGGCCGAACACCTGGCCGCCGAAGGCATCGACGCGGAGGTGATTAATCTGCGCTCCCTCAGGCCGTTGGACACGGCCACGCTTGCCGCCTCGGTCGGCAAGACCAACCGCCTGGTCAGCGTCGAGGAAGGCTGGCCGGTCGCCGGCATCGGCGCCGAAATCTCGGCCGCGATGATGGAGCAGACCTTCGACGACCTGGACGCGCCGGTTTTCCGCGTCACCGGCGCCGACGTGCCGATGCCGTACGCCGCCAACCTGGAAGCCCTAGCGCTGCCCAAGGCCAGCGCCATCGTCGAGGCGGCGAAATCCGTCTGTTACCGGTAGGGGGAAGGGGCCATGCCCATTCAAATCTTGATGCCGGCCCTGTCGCCGACCATGACCGAGGGCACCATCGCCAAGTGGGCCAAGAAGGAAGGCGACGCCGTCGAAAGCGGCGACGTGATCGCCGAAATCGAGACCGACAAGGCGACCATGGAAATCGAGGCCGTGGACGAGGGGACACTGGGGAAAATCCTGGTTCCCGAAGGCACCGAGGAAGTGCCGGTCAACCAGGTGATCGCGCTGCTGCTCGAAGACGGCGAGGACGTTTCCGCGCTTGAGGGGGCCCTGGAAGGGGCTTCGGCCCCTGCCGCGCCTCCTGTTGCTCCGGCTCCGGCTCCCGCGAAACCTGCCGCCGCACCGCAACCCACACCGGCAAGAACCGCCAACCGCGTGATCGCCAGCCCCCTGGCGAGGCGTCTGGCGGCGGAAAAAGGCGTCAACCTGGCCGCCCTGACCGGTACCGGACCCAAGGGCCGCATCGTCAAGCGCGATGTCGAGGGCGCCACCCCCGGATCGGCGGCCACCGCCCCAGCGGCCCAAGCAGCGCAAGCGGCTCCGCCACCGACGCCGACCATCAACGCCGCCGATCCTTTGCTCGGCACCATGCCCGAATTCAAGTCCGTCGCCAATTCGACCATGCGCAAGACGATCGCCAAAAGACTGACCGAGTCAGCCCGCGACGTACCGCATTTCAACCTTTCCGTGGACGTGGACCTGGACACGCTGCTCGACTTCCGCAAGCGCCTCAACGCCAAGGACGGCGCGGACTACAAGATTTCCGTCAACGACTTCATTATCAAGGCGGTGGCGCTGGCTTTAGAACGGGTTCCCGCCTGCAACGCGTCCTACACCGATGAGGCGACGCTGTATTACAACCGCGCCGATATTTCCGTCGCCGTCGCCATCGACGGCGGCCTGATCACGCCGGTCATCCGCGACGTCGGCAACAAGGGCCTGGTGGCGATCTCGGCCGAGGCCAGGGCGTTGGCGCTCAGGGCGCGGGCCGGGCAACTTCAGCCCGAGGAATACCAGGGCGGCACGTTTACGGTGTCCAACCTGGGTATGTTCGGGGTCACAAACTTCACCTCCATCATCAACCCGCCGCAGGGCGCCATCCTCAGCGTCGGCGCCGGCGAACCAAGGGCGGTGGTCAGGAACGGCGCCCTGGCCATGGCGACGGTGATGACCCTGACCATGGCCATCGATCACCGCTGCATCGACGGCGCCACCGCCGCCGCGTTCACCAAGGAACTGAAGGCCATTCTGGAACTGCCCCTTCAGTTCATGTTGTAGGGCAGGCGCCATGGCTGAAAACAACTTCGACGTCATCACCATCGGCGGCGGCCCGGGCGGCTACGTCACCGCCATCCGCGCCGCGCAGCTCGGGCTCAAGGCCTGCGTCGTCGAAAAGCAGCACCTGGGCGGCATCTGCCTCAACTGGGGCTGCATCCCGACCAAGGCGCTGCTGCGCTCGGCGGAAATCTTCCACGCCATGACCCACGCCGGCGACTACGGCCTGTCGGCCAAGAGCGTCGGCTTCGACCTGAAGAAGGTGGTCAAGCGCTCGCGTGGCATCTCGGACCGGCTCAACAAAGGCGTCGGGTTCCTGTTGAAGAAGAACAAGGTCGCCGTCATCGATGGCGAGGCGAAGCTGAACGGCCCCGGCCGCGTCGACGTGGCCGGGAAAGACGGAAACAAACAGTCGCTTTCAGCCCAGCACGTCATCGTCGCCACCGGCGCCCGGCCGCGGACCCTCAAGGGACTGGAGCCGGACGGCAAACGGGTGTGGACCTATTTCGAGGCCCTGGTCCCGGACACCATGCCGAAGTCGCTGCTGGTCATCGGCTCGGGCGCCATCGGCATCGAGTTCGCCAGCTTCTTCAATACGCTGGGCGCCAAGGTCACGGTGGTCGAGGTGTTGGATCGGATCCTTCCCGTCGAGGACGCGGAGATCGCGGCGCTGGCCCACAAGCGGTTCGAGAGCCAGGGCATGACCATCATCACCGGGGCCAAGGTGACGGGGCTGAAGAAGACCAGTGCGTCGGTCACCGCCACCATCGAAGACGCGGAAGGCAAGAAAACCGCCATCAAGGTTGACCGCGTGATTTCCGCCGTCGGCGTCGTGGGCAACATCGAAGGCATCGGGCTGGAGACGACGAAGGTCAAGACCGACAAGGGCTGCATCGTCACCGACGGGTTCTCGCGCACCCATGAGCCCGGCGTCTATGCCATCGGCGACGTCGCCGGGCCGCCGATGCTGGCCCACAAGGCCGAGCACGAAGGCGTCATCTGCATCGAGAAAATCGCCGGGCTCGACCCGCACCCCCTGGACAAGGGCCAGGTTCCGGGCTGCACCTATTGCCATCCGCAGATCGCCAGCGTCGGGCTGACCGAAGACGCGGCCAGGAAGGCCGGCCTGGACGTCAAGGTCGGGCGTTTTCCGTTCATCGCCAACGGCAAGGCGGTTGCGCTTGGCGAGGCCGACGGCCTGGTCAAGACCGTGTTCGACGCCAAGACCGGGCAACTGCTGGGCGCCCACATGGTCGGCGCCGAGGTGACGGAGCTGATCCAGGGCTTCGTCGTCGCCATGGGCCTGGAGACGACCGAGGAAGAACTGATGCACGCCGTCTTCCCGCACCCGACGCTGTCCGAGATGATGCATGAATCGGTCCTCGACGCCTTCGGCCGGGCGATCCATATTTAACGGCGGAAAAATCATGAGCAACGTCGAAAACTTGGCCATACACCGCCACCCGGAAAAGGCCGGCAATACGGAAAACCCGGTGCTGCGCAAGCCGGCCTGGATCCGCGTCAAGGCGCCGGCCTCGAAGGGCTACGCCGAAACCAGGAAACTGATGCGCCAAAGGGGCCTCCATACCGTGTGCGAGGAAGCGGCGTGCCCCAACATCGGCGAGTGCTGGGAACAAAGGCACGCGACGGTGATGATCCTGGGCCCGATCTGCACCCGGGCGTGCGCGTTCTGCAACGTCGCCACCGGCAAGCCGGGCGCCGTCGACGCAAAGGAACCCGGGAACCTGGCGCTGTCGGTCGCCGACATGGGCATGAAGCACATCGTCATCACCTCGGTGGACCGGGACGACCTGGACGACGGCGGCGCCGGGCAGTTCGTCAACTGCGTCGAGCGCCTCCGCGCAACGTCGCCGGCAACGACGATCGAGGTGCTGACGCCCGACTTCCGCGACAAGCCGGGCGCCTTGGAGGCCGTCATCGCCGCCGGCCCCGACGTCTTCAGCCACAACCTGGAGACCGTGCCCCGGCTCTATCCGTCGATCCGCCCCGGGGGGCGCTATTTCGAATCCCTGAAGCTGCTGGAACGGGCCAAGACCCTCGACGCAGGTGTCTTCACCAAGTCGGGGATCATGGTCGGCCTCGGCGAGGAGCCGGTCGAGGTGCATCAGGTGATGGACGACCTGCGCTCGGCCGACGTCGATTTCCTGACCATCGGCCAGTACCTGGCGCCGACCCGCCGCCACGCCCCCATCGAGCGCTTCGTCACCCCGGACGAGTTCGAGGGCTTCAAGCGCCTGGGCGCGGCCAAGGGGTTCCTGCGCGTCGCCTCGTCGCCGTTGACGCGCTCGTCCTATCACGCCGGCAAGGACTTCGAGACGCTGCAAAAGGCGCGGCGGTCCTCCTTGGTATAAGGCTTCATGCCCACACACGCCGAGAAACGCATCCTGCCGCACACCCCGGAGCAGATGTTCGATCTGGTGATCGACGTCGACAAGTACCCGGAATTCCTGCCCTGGTGCGTGGCGACGCGGATACGCGAGCGCCACGGCGACATGGTGCTGGCCGACATGGTGATCGGCTTTAAGGTGTTCCGCGAGAAGTTCTCGACCCGGGTGGAGTGGAACCGGCCCGGGCGCATCGACGTCACCTATTTCGAGGGGCCGTTCAAGTACCTGAACAACCACTGGATTTTCGAGCCGCACGGCGACGGCGAATGCCTGATCGATTTCTTCGTCGATTTCGAGTTCCGCTCCCGGCTGATGCAAAAAGCCATCGGCGCCGTGTTCAACAAGGCCGTAAAGCGGATGATCTCGGCCTTCGAGAAACGCGCCGACCGGCTTTACGGCAAGTAGGGGCCGTCAACCCACAATACACCGCAGCAGTTTGAGCGCCGCCGTCACCGACTGCGCGCGCACGTCGTCGCGGCCGCCGTCGAACTGGTGGTGCTCGGACAGAATTTCCACGCCTTTCCGGGCGCAGGCGAAATGCACCAGCCCGACGGGCTTTTCCGCCGTGCCGCCGGTCGGCCCGGCAACGCCCGTCACGGCGACGCCGAGGTCGGCGGGGGAGTTTCCAAGCGCCCCTTCGGCCATGGCCCGGGCGACGGGCTCGCTGACGGCTCCGTGACGGGCGAGCAGCGTTTTCGGCACGCCCAGCACCTCTTGCTTGGCCTCGTTGGTGTAGGTGACGAAGCCGCGCTCGACCACGTCCGACGATCCGGATACGGCGGTCAGGCACCCGGCGATCAGGCCGCCGGTGCACGACTCGGCAACCGCGATCCTAAGCCCGGCCTCGCGGCAGGCATCGAGCACCGCCTCGGCCAGGGCCAGTTGTTGGCCGGTGAACATCCTATCCTCCTAACGCCCGGGGCATCGCCCAGGCGACGCCCCACAGCACCGCGGCCGCGTAAGCGGCGGCGAAGGCGTCGTCGAGCATGACCCCGAGGCCGCCCTTGATTTCGCGGTCGGCCCAGCCGATCGGCCACGGTTTAAGGATATCGAAGGCCCTAAACAGGACGAAGCCGGCGGCGTAATGAATAAAGTCCACGGGCACCAACAGCAGCACCGCCCACTGGCCGGCGATTTCGTCGATGACCACGGGACCGGGGTCCTGGATGCCTTGTTTTTCGACGCAGGCGCCGGCCGCCCAAATCCCAAGGACGAAGACGCCGGCAGCGGCCAACGCCAACCCCAGCTGTCCGGTGGCGGCGACAATACCCCAGGCGGCGGGGAGGGCGAAAAGCGAGCCCCAGGTGCCGGGGGCGACCGGCAGCAGCCCGACCCCGAATCCGGTGGCCAGAAGCTGGGCCGGATCGCGGAGATTCCAATTTTCGGCGGCGGGGCCGTTCGGGTTCATGGCGTATCACTCAAAGCGTTAAGCACAAGGCGAGGTACTATTAACCGAAATTTTGCCTGAGGTGGCGGTTATTATTCGGCCCCGCAATTCACCCCGAATCCAGCGTTTGCGCCGCTTTCGGGCCCGCCGGGTCGGCCGGGGCGGGGCTTCCCAAGGGCCGGGCCGGGGCCTTGCCGATGCTATTTATTCCCCATTTTCAAGGCTTAACCACTCTTTTGACCCCATTATGCCCTTGCAAGGAATCATCCGACTCTTTAACGTTCAATAGGCTTTTGCGCCAGGGATCGAAGTAGCCGCCGGCGGCGGAATACCCGGCAAAAAACGAGCCGGAGCCGTCGGTCAGGCCGCTTTTTCACGGTCTTGGCCCCAAAAAATAATCGGGGGGTTTCAGGCATGGCTCATAAGGGAAGCGTATTGAGGGGTTGTCATGAAAAAATGGCCTAATCGCCAACGGACCCTTAGGGAGCGGTCCGTTGAATTGATTGACCGTCTTTTTCCCGAAAGACAAATTCATTTTCGAACCGGAGGCAGGGTTTCCTTTATTCGGTTGACCCAGGGGTGGCAGATCGCCCTCGTCCTGGTGCTTCTGATGACCGGCGGGTGGATGGCCTATACGACGACCACCTTCGTTCGCCACGATACCATCATCGCCGCCAAGGACGGCCTGATCGCCAATTCAAGGCAAGCCTACCGCACCCTCCTGGGCGAGGTTTCGGAATACCAGAAGAAGTTCACCAACCTGACTATCGACATGAAAGAAAGCAATGCCCTGATGCTGGGCCTGATCCAGAAAAACGCCTCCCTTCAACAAAGCCTGGCCTCGGTTTCCAAGAAGCTGAAGGTGACCAAATCGGAGCGCGAGGAAATAGCCGCCGCGCGGGCGAATCTGAAGAACAAGGTGGCCGATATCGAAGAAAAGATGCAGACCATCGCCAACCGGAACTTTTCGCTGGCCGGCAACCTGAACACCGCCGAGGCCGACCTGCAAACGGCGCTCGCCGAACGCAACCAGTCGATTTACCAGGCCACCCGGATGCAAAGCCAGATCAAGAACCTGGAAAGCCGCCTCGCCGGCCTTCAGGAATCGGAGGTACAGGCGATCCAGCGCCTGACCGACGGCACCACCGTCTCCATCGAAAACATGGAAAAAATCATTGCCATGTCGGGAATCAAGATCAGCCGACTGCTGAAAGATCAGGATCTGCGCCCCAAGGGCCAGGGCGGTCCCTTTATCGCGCTTAAGCCCGAACACGAACCGACCAGGGAAATGAAGGTCAAGCTGACCAATTTGGACGTCAAAATGGGCCGCATGGAGGCGTTGCGGGAAATCATGCAGAAAATGCCGCTGGCGCCGCCGCTTGTTTCATTTTACGTAACAAGCAATTACGGAAAACGGCGCGATCCCATCAACCGCCGGTGGGCGTCCCATTACGGGCTCGATCTTGGCGGCCCGTTCAAGTCCAGAGTATACTCTACGGCCCCCGGGGTGGTAACATACGCCGGCTGGAAGGGGAAATACGGTAAGCTGGTGGAAATCAGTCACGGCGCGAGCATGAAGACTCGCTATGGCCACCTGAACAAGATTTACGTCAAGAAAGGACAGAAGGTAAAATTCCTTCAGAAAATCGGCTTGCTGGGGAGCACGGGACGAAGCACGGGCATGCACCTGCATTATGAAGTCGTTTTCAGGGGAAGGGCCAAAAATCCCATGAAATTTATAAAGGCAGGTCGGAATGTTTTCCAAAACTAGAAAAGCAACGGAAATCGTCATGGGATCAAAACCCTTAGTGGAACCGTCACCGCCTTCGATCATCAGCGCCGACCTCAAGATCGTCGGCGACCTCAGCGGCGACGGTGAAATACAGATCGACGGCACCGTTGACGGCGATATCCGCGCCAAGTCCCTTCTGGTTGGCGAAACCGCCCATATCAAGGGCGAGATCGTCGCCGATTCCGTCTTTGTCCACGGCTCCATCAGCGGCCAGATCAAGTCCCGCTCCGTCAACCTGGCCAAGACCGCGCATGTGGTCGGCGATATCCTGCATGAGGGCCTGGCCATCGAAGCCGGCGCCTTCCTCGAAGGCCACTGCAAGCACATGGCCGAAAAGAAGGAACAGCCGGACGCCAAGATCAACGTCGTCGGCAAGGACGATCCGGCCCGCCACCTGGACAAAGCCCGGAAAAAGGGAACCATGGAGTCCAAGGGCAGCGCCTCGGGCAAGGCAAAGGACAACGACCCCAAGGCGGTCGCCGCCTCTAGTGGATAAAATCCACTAACAGGCTGCTGAAAAACGCACGATCTGGAGCAATTACCCTTCGAGACGGACCTCCGGTCCTCCTCAGGGTGAGGCATAAGGTATTGTAA
>NZAZ01000053.1 GCA_002686255.1 Rhodospirillaceae bacterium | reverse complement strand
TGAGGAATTACAATACCTTATGCCTCACCCTGAGGAGGACCGGAGGTCCGTCTCGAAGGGTAATTGCTCCAGATCGTGCGTTTTTCAGCAGCCTGCTAGAGATCGTGTCCGCTTTTCGCCGGGCAGGAAAGGAAACCACGGGCAATGCGGGGTTTGGGGGCGCGATTTTACCGATCGCGCCCTTTTTTTTCCGCTGTCGTTCAGCCCCGGGGGCGGCGAAGGATCGTCGACGACCGGGGCAGCGACGACAGCGCCTTCTTGATCCGCGACTTGATCGCCGGGACCTTCATGACATCGGCGATGCGCCGGTCCAGGTAGGCCCAGGTATCGGCGCGCCCGTCCGAAGCGTCGGCAAGCCAATAAAGCGCCGTGGTCGTGTAGACGGGCACCAGCAGGCCGCGCTTGGTGTAATAGTTGAAATCGCTGGCGTCGTCGCCGGCGGCGTACCACATGGCATCCACCGTGCGCCACGTGAGGCGGACCGCCAGCGGCGCATTCGGGGGCAGGGCCAGATACGCGAACAGCCGCCGCGCCGCCTCCGGATAGGAGTCCATCACCATAAGCCTGGCCTTGACGGCGGCGGCGATGCGGTCGCGGATGCGCATGGCGGCGAGGTCCTGGGCGGCAAGGTCCTCCAGCATCCGCCGGTCGGCCCAATCGGCCCAGTGGTCCACCAAGTCGGGAATGCCGCCGGGAAAGGCGCGCAGCGCCATGTCCGGGCCCATGCCGGCGTCCTTTGCCCCGCCCTTCAGCGCGCGCCGGGTCCAGCCGTCGAACGCCACGTGGGCCAAGGCGGCAACCAAAATCCGGTCCCTGATGGCTCGCTGGTCATCCGTCATCGCCGACCTCTGTTTCCTGCTCTGTTTCCAGTTTCTTTTTCCGCATCCTTGCTCCCAGGGGCAGTTCGTTGCGGTTCATTTCGTCCGTATAGCCCAGGGTCGAAAGGTCTTCCATCCGCATCGGATAAAGAATCCCGTCAAGATGGTCGCATTCGTGCTGAACGACGCGGGCGTGATAACCGCTGGCCTCGCGTTCGATGACCGATCCGTCCGGCGCCAGCGCCTTATAGCGGATATGCCGGAAACGGGGCACCATGCCGACCATATCGGGCAGCGACAGACAGCCCTCGATACCGGTGACCCTTTCCTCGCCCAGGGCCTCGATCTCGGGGTTGATCAACACCGTCATCGGCACCGCTTCCTCCGCCTCATTGCCGTTTTCGTCTTCCTCGTTGTTGGCGCCGCTTTCGGGAATGTGAAAGATCACCAGCCGTTTGGGAACGTGGACCTGGGGCGCCGCCAGGCCGACCCCGGGGGCGTCGGCCATGGTATCCACCATATCGGCGATCAGGCGGTGAATTTCGGGCGCCGTCGGATCTTCCACCGCATCGGCGGTCCTGTTAAGCACCGGATGACCCATTCTGGCGACCTTCAAGATGGCCATGTGTTCCTATCCCGTTTTACCGTTTCCCGGGTTTCGGCCCTTCCCAACCCAGTTCGGATATGATAGAACGCCGAGCCCAATCACGGAAATGCTTATATTTCCGGTCTTTATTACAAAACAAACGAAAAGAGAGACGAAAGCTTTTGCAGGTTACGGTACGCGATAACAACGTCGATCAGGCCCTGAAAGCGCTGAAAAAGAAGATGCAGCGCGAAGGTATCTTCCGTGAAATGAAGCTCCGCCGTTCCTATGAAAAACCGTCGGAACGCAAGGCCCGTGAAAAGGCCGAGGCCATCCGCCGGGCCCGCAAGCTGGAGCGCAAGCGGATGGAGCGCGAAGGCTTCTAAAGCCGCCTTCCTGCTGGTCGGACCCGACAATAAAACCGCCGAGCCATACGGGTCCCGGCGGTTTTTGCGTGTCCGCGATTTGGTGTGACGGGGCCATTTCCCCCTACCCCAGCGCCTGGACGATTTCCTCGGTCATCTTCTTGGCGTCGCTGAACAGCATCATCGAGTTGTCGGCATAGAACAGCGGGTTGTCGACGCCGGCGTAACCGGGCGACAGGGATCGCTTCACGAACAGCACCGTGCCTGCTTTCTCGACATCCAAAATCGGCATGCCGGCGATCGGGCTCGACGGGTCGGTCTTGGCCACCGGATTGGTGGTGTCGTTGGCGCCGATGACGAAGGCGACGTCGGCGGTCGAAAACTCGTGGTTGATCGCCTCCAGCTCGAAGACCTCGTCATAGGGCACATTGGCCTCGGCCAGCAGCACGTTCATGTGTCCGGGCATGCGCCCGGCCACCGGATGGATGGCGTAGGCAACCTCGACGCCATCGGCTTTCAGGATATCGGCCATTTCACGCAGCGCGTGCTGGGCCTGGGCCACGGCCATGCCGTAACCGGGAACGATAATGACCTTGTTGGCGTTCTTCATCAGGAAGGCGGCATCGTCGGCGGCGCCCGATTTGGCCGTCTTGCCGCCGGCGTCGGCCGCCGCCGTGCCGGCGGCGTCGCCGCCGAAACCGCCCAACATGACGTTGACGATAGACCGGTTCATGCCCCTGCACATGATGTAGCTGAGGATGGCGCCGGACGAGCCGACCAGGGCGCCGGTGATGATAAGCGCCGGATTGGAAAGGGTGAAGCCGATGCCGCAGGCGGCCCAGCCGGAATAGGAGTTCAACATCGAGACCACGACCGGCATGTCGGCGCCGCCGATGGGGATGATGATCAAAAACCCGATCAGGAAGCTGAGCGCCACCAGCGTCCAGAACACCGTCGGCGACTGGCTGGCGATCAGGACCAGGATCAGAACCACGATCAAGGCGGCGATCAGGGCGTTCAAGGGGTGCTGCAGGGGAAAGACCACCGGGTTGCCGCTCATCACCCCTTGCAGCTTGGCGAAGGCGATGACCGAGCCGGAAAAGGTGATGGCGCCGATGACCAGGCCCAGCGACATTTCGATGATGCTGGCGGTATGGATGTCGCCCCGGGCGCCGATGCCGTAGGCCTCGGGATTGTAAAAGGCGGCGGCGGCGACGAAGACGGCGGCCATGCCGACGAGGCTGTGGAAGGCGGCGACCAGTTGCGGCAGCGCCGTCATCTGAATCCTGAGCCCGACCACGGTGCCGATGGAACCGCCGATCAACATCCCCAGAAGGATCATCGGGAAGCTGACGACGCCGGGGTCGGCCAGGGTTGCCAGGACGGCGATGACCATGCCGGCAATGCCGTAAAGGTTGCCCCGGCGGGCGGTTTCAGGCGAACTCAGGCCCCGAAGGGCGAGGATGAACAGCACCGAAGCGGCGAGATAGGCGATTCCTGTCATGTCCCTTCCCTAGCTCTTTTTCTTCTTGAACATGCCCAACATGCGCTGGGTGACGATGAAACCGCCGAAGATATTGACCGACGCCAGCGTCACCGCCAGGAAGCCCATGAGCTTGGAAAAATCCATTTCCGTCGGCCCGGCGGCAAGAAGCCCGCCGACGATGATTACCGACGAGATGGCGTTGGTGACCGCCATCAACGGCGAATGAAGCGCCGGGGTGACGCTCCAGACCACGTAAAAACCGATAAAGCAGGCGAGCACGAAAACCGTGAACAGGCCCAAAAACGGGTCGCCTCCCGCGCCTTGAGTCTGGACCTCGAGCAGTTTCGTCGATGCGTTGGCCAGTTTTTCGGATTTTTCGAACAGGCTCGCGGCTTCCGTCGCCAGTTCCGCGGCCAAGTCCCTGATGGTTTCCGCATCCATGGTCATTTTCCTTTTGGTTTTGACGCCGGTTTTTTGGCTTTCCGGTCCGGTTTTTTCCCCGGTTTCTTCCCCGGTTTTTTATTCGTCAGCATCGGATGCACCACTTTGCCGTCCCGGGTGACCAGGGTGCCCTGGACGATTTCGTCTTCCCAGTCGATGGCCAGATTCCTTGTTTCGGGATCGACCAGGGGGGTGATGAAGTTAAGCAGGTTCTTGGCGAACAGCGCGCTGGCGTCCTCGGCCAGACGGCCGGCGACGTTGCCATGGCCGATGATGGTGACGCCGTTTTTGGTTTTCACCACCTGATCGAGCTTCGACAGCGGGCAATTGCCCCCCGCCTCGACCGCCAGATCGACGATGACGGCGCCGGGCTGCATGGTGGCGACCATCTGCTCGGTCACCAAAACCGGCGCCGGGCGGCCCGGGATCAACGCCGTGGTGATGACGATGTCCTGTTTGGTGATGTGCTCGGCGACGACCTTCTTCTGCTTGGCGAAGTACTCGGGCGGCATCTCCTTGGCGTAGCCGCCTTCGGTCTGGGCGTCTTTTTCCATTTCCGGGTCGACTTCGAGGAACTTGCCGCCCAGGCTTTCCACCTGTTCCTTGGTCGCCGGGCGCACGTCCGTGGCGGTGACGATGGCGCCCAGCCGCTTGGCGGTGGCGATAGCCTGCAAGCCGGCAACGCCGACGCCCATGATAAAGACCTTGGCCGGCGCCACCGTTCCCGCCGCCGTCATCATCATCGGAAAGGCGCGGCCGAATTCGCCTGCCGCGTCCAGCACCGCCTTGTAACCGGCCAGGTTCGACTGCGACGACAGGATATCCATGCTTTGCGCCCGGGTGATGCGCGGCATCATCTCCATGGCAAACGACGTCAGCCCGGCCCGGGCCAGGGCCTGCATCTGTTTCGGATTGGAAAGCGCGCCCAGCGAAGCCACCAATATGGTGCCTTTCTTGATCGCCGAAATTTCACCCGACTGGGGTGCCTGGATCTTGATAACGATGTCGGCACCCTTTAACGCCGCCCGGGCGTCCTTGGCGATGGTGGCGCCGGCCTCGCGGAAAGCGGCGTCGGTAAAGGAAGCGTCCCGCCCCGCGTCTTGCTGGACGACGACCTGAAAGCCGAGCCCGATCAATTTCTTAACCACTTCCGGAGAACCGGCCACCCGCGTTTCGTTGGCCCGGGTTTCCTTGAGAACGGCGAGTTTCATTGGGGATTTGTCCTTGTCGTCCCCGGGTCGTCCCCGGGTCGTCCTTCGGCGGTTATTTTTGGCCGCGCCCGCCGCCAAGCATTCTTTTCAGCGCTTTATATGCCTTCTCGGGCGGTGTTGCACAAGGCCCGCGTTAACCCAGTTGGGCGACAACTTTCTGATAAAGGCCGCCGAAACAGGTTTCCTTGTGCCACGTAAATTTGTCGGGAGCGCTGGCGTATTCGGAAATCTCGTGGCCCCACAAGCCCTTGGCGAAGGGTTCGAGATTATCGAAGACGATGGACATCAACGGTTTCAACGGATGCCACCATTTGGGTTCGTGATAATCGACGAAAACCACCTTGCCCCCCGGCTTGACGCTTGCCAGCAGCGCATCGACGACGGCCCCCTTCCAGGCCGACGGAATCTCGTGCAGCAGGAAATAGCAGTTCACCGCGTCATACGGGCCGCCCCCGGGGGCGCGGGCGTCGGCCTGGCGGACCCGGGCCCAGGGATAGGGAATCAGCTTTCGTCGGCAGTTGGCCACCTGTACCGGCGCGATGTCGACGACGTCCAGGCGGCCCCGGGGGCCCACCAGACGCGCCAGCCCGGGGATCATGCCGCCATAGACGTACGACGCCTGCAGGATTCGCTGGCCCGGCCCGAATTCGGCGAACGCGGCGCGGCGGAGGCGCGCATTGTTGCCCCACAGGATCGCCGAGACGACACTGTCACGATCAAGCAGACGGACGTTTAGGGGATTCAGATAGGCCCAGGAATAAACCTCGCTAAGATAAACGGGGATCGGGAGTGCGGCCCTGGCCCTTGGTTGGGGGCCTCGGTCCGGCTGGCTGTTTGCGTGTTTAACATGGCTGGCCCTACCTTCCTTCACCCCCATAAAACCGTTTTCTGCACTTACTTTCGTTGAAACGCCTTCCGCCGTCCTTGACATGGGTCACCTGCGGCAATGACCGTTTTGTCCTTTCATCCACCGTATTTGACTATTCGGGCCTCTCCAGGGACTCCTCGCGCTTCGCCTTAAGCCGATCGAGCTGCAATTCCATTTCTTTAAGCATGATCGCTCCTTTCGAGCCTAACCCGGCCCCCTGACAATATCTCTCTCGGAATTTTAATGGAAAAACCGCAGCGCGGTTTCCGGTCACGGCCGGCGGGCGATCATGTCGATTTCGACCAAGGCGCCCCGGGCCAATGCGGCAACCCCGACGCAGGTCCGGGCCGGGCGCCGGTCGGCGGGGAAATAGGAGGCATAGACTTCGTTCATGGCCGCGTAATCGCGCTCGAAATGGGTCAGGAAGGCCCGGGCCGAGGTCACGTGTTCGAGCCCGAGGCCGAGCGCGTCCAGGACCAGCACCAGGTTGTCCATGACCCGCCGGGTCTGCGCCTCGATGCCGTCGGGCAGAGGCTTCGACGGATCATCCGGGTCCGTCGGCATCTGCCCCGTCAACTGCACCCAGCCATCGGCCTCGACCGCATGGCTGAAGGGGGCGACCGGCTCAGGCGCCGCCGGAAACATATGGAATTTGGGCTCGCTCAAGGCCGATGATCCTCCCGTGCTCAACCGTCTTTTTCGTCCGGGCCTTTCCCCGGACCCGGACCCGCGGATTTTAGCGGCTTGCCGCGACGCCGCACAAGCGGCGTCAGGGAAGGAGGCTATTTCCCGCTGCATTTTGGGGGCGTCTCCTCAATCCGCCAGCGGAATGTCGAAAGCGCCCAACATCTTTTTTTGCCGCTTGGCGAGTTGCTTTTCGTCGAAATCGTCGATCAGGTCGTGAAACATCCGGTGCCAGTTGATTTCCGCCTTCAGGTGCATGAACACGCTGCCCAGTCCGATGGAGGAACGGTCCATGAGGACGAATTCCTTCGGCGGCGTGACCCCGCCGATGGTGCGGAGTTCCTTGTGGACCTTAGCCGCCACCCCGGCCCCGTACATCACCCCGCCGTCATCCTGAATGGTTTTCACCTGATCCTCCAACAACGGCGCGTAAAGGAAACGGGCCCACTGATTGAGGATGTCGATGACATCGCGCCCCAGATCATGAAAACCCCAGGTCTCGTAAGCGTGAACCGCCAGGTCCGGGTCGTCGTCGCGGAGCGCCCGGTAAAGGTCGATCACGGCGCGTACGAAGCTGGGCTTGAAGACCCGGATACAGCCGAAATCCATCAGGTTGATGGTCTCATCAGACCGCACCGTGTAATTGCCGAGGTGCGGATCGCCATGCAGCACGCCGTAGTAATAAAACGGCACGTACCAGGCCCTGAACATGTTCCGGGCCACGGCGTTGCGGCTCTTGATGTGTTCGTCGACGAACCGCAGCAAGGGGGCTCCGTCCAGCCACGTCATGCTCAACAGCCGGTCGCTCGACAGCTTCGCCACGAAATCGGGAACGTGAACGCCCTTCTCGGCTTTCAAAATCTTGCCATAAAGGCTCATGTTGCGGGCCTCGCGGCGGTAATCCAGTTCCTCGCGCAGCCGCTCGGTTAGCTCCTTGTGAATTTCGCTGGGGTCGATGGCGCGGTCGTAGCGCCGGTAGATGGCGAACGCCAGCTTCAACTGCTTGAGGTCGGCCTCCACCACCGAGCCCATATCCGGGTACTGGACCTTGCAGGCGAGCCCGCGGCCCCGAAGGTCTTGGGCCTTGTGGACCTGTCCCAGGGACGCGGCGGCGGCGGCCTCGTGCTCGAAGGACTTGAATTTAGATTGCCAGTCCGGCCCCAATTCGCCGGCCATGCGGCGCTTGACGAAGGCCCAGCCCATGGAAGGCGCGCTGGTCTGCAATTTCGCCAGTTCGACGATGTATTCCTCGGGCAAAATGTCGGGAACGGTGGCCAGGATCTGCGCCACCTTCATCAACGGGCCCTTGAGCCCGCCCAAGGCTTGCTGCAATTCGGCGGCATGCTCGCCGCGGTCGAGCGGAAGTCCGAACAACCGGCCGCCGACGGTGCGCGCCGCGAAGCCGCCGACGGCGGTCCCCACCCTGGCGTAACGCTTGACCCGTCCGCTCAGGCTGTCGTCATCGGCCATGTCAAAATTCGCTTTCCAGCTCGTCGATGAAGCCCGAAATCACGCCCAGGCCCCGCTGCCAGAAATACGGATCGGAGGCATCGAGCCCGAACGGCGCCAGCAGTTCCTTGTGGCGCAGCGTGCCGCCGGCCTTCAGCATGTTGAAATACTTGTCCCGGAAGCCGGGGTGGCCGTCCTTGAAAACGTCGTAAAGGGAATTCACCAGGCAATCGCCGAAGGCATAGGCGTAAACGTAAAACGGCGCGTGCAGGAAATGCGGGATATAGGCCCAGAAATGCCGGTAATCGTCATCGAACCGGAACGCCGATCCTAAGCTTTGGCGCTGCACCTCCATCCAGATGTCGCCCAGGCGCTGGGCGCTTAATTCGCCCTTGGGGCGTTCCGCGTGCAGGCGCTCCTCGAACTGGTAAAAGGCGATCTGCCGGATGACGGTGTTCATCATGTCCTCGACCTTGCCGGCGAGAAGGATGCGCCGCCGCCTGGCGTCTTTTTCGGCCTTCAGCATTGCCTGAAAGGTCAGCATCTCGCCGAAGACGGACGCCGTTTCGGCCAACGTCAGCGGCGTGTCGGACATCAACGCGCCCCGGGGCGCGGCCAGCACCTGATGCACCCCGTGGCCCAGTTCATGGGCCAGCGTCATCACGTCCCGCGCCTTGCCGTGGTAGTTGAGCATCACATATGGATGCACCGAAGGCACCGTGGGATGGGAAAAGGCGCCGGAATCCTTGCCCGGCCGGGGCGGCGCGTCGATCCAGCCATGATCGAAGAAACGCCCGGCGATTTCGGACATCTCGGGCGCGAAACCGCCATAGGCCGAAAGCACGATTTGCCGCGCTTCGTCCCACGAATAAAGGCGGTTGGAATCCTCGGGCAGCGGCGCGTTACGGTCCCAGGTATTGAGCTTGCGGACCCCGAACCATTTCGCCTTGAGCCTGTAATACCGGTGCGACAGCCGTGGATAGCTGTCCTTGACGGCGCCGACGAGAGCATCCACGACCTCGTCCTCGACCTGGTTCGAAAGGTTGCGATAGGACGCGGGGTGCGGGTACCGCCGCCATTGGTCCTCGATCTCCTTGTCCTTGGCCAGCGTATTGGTGATCAACGACAGCACCCGAATGTTCTTGGCCAGGCCGCGGCTGAGCGCCTTGGCGCCCTGTTTGCGGACCTGGGCCTTTTTGTCGGACAGCAGGTTGAGGGTATCGGCGAGAGTCATCTGCTTGGGTTTTTTGCCGCCCTCGACCCGGAAACGGAGGTCGGCCATGGTTTCCCCGAACAGGCGGATCCAGGCGTTGTGGCTGGTCAGCGATTTTTCGTGCAAAAGCTTTTCCGCCTCGTCGGAAAGCTGGTGGCGGCGGAAAACCCGGCAATCCCTGATCCACGGCGCATAACGGGCGGCCTTGGGGTTTTTGAACTGCTTTTTCAACACCGTCTCGCTGAGCCGGTTCAACTCCAGCGTAAAGAACAGGATTTCGGTGGAAATATCCGTCGCCTGTTCCTGCAGGGTCTGGAAAAAGGCGCTGATTTCGGGATCGGAAAGATTGGTCGCGTGCAGCAGGTGCCCGTAGCTCATTACCCGGCCCAGGCGCTCGGTGATTTTTTCGTATCGGATGATGGCCCTGGCCAGGCCGCCTCCATCGAGGCCCTTGAGACGCCCTTCGAAGGCTTTGCGGAACTTTTTCGATTGACGAAGTGCCCAGGCGATGTCGGCCTTCAGTTTCGGCGACTTCGGCCGACGGTAAAGATCGTTCAAATTCCAGTTCGGCAAATCGCCGCCTTGGCTTTTTTTTCGGGTCTGGCGAGTCCTGGTTTTGGTCATTTATTATCCTTCCTTCGGCCGCCGGCCGGGTTCAGGCCCTCCCCCCCCCAGCCATATAAAGGGGGAAATGACCCGCCGCAACGACAATGATAGGCCCCAAGAGCGGGAGGAAAACTTAAATATGAGTGACCGAAACTGGCCCAACCTGGCGGCCATGTTTTTCGATCAGGTGGACTGGCTGGGCGACCGGCCTTTCCTGTGGGTCAAACGTCATGGCGATTATAAGGCGTTGAGCTGGGGCGACCCCGCCGCCCGGGTGACGCCGTTGGCCCGGGGGCTTCTGGCCCAGGGCGTCGAGCCGGGGGACCGGGTGATGCTGGTTTCCGAAAACCGCCCGGCGTGGCTGGTTTCGGACCTGGCGATCATGTCGGTGGGCGCCATCACCGTTCCCGCCTACACCACCAATACCGAGGACGACCACCTTCATATCCTCCGCGACAGCGGCGCGCGAGGCGTTATCGTATCGAACCGCCGCCTCGCCGAACGGGTTTTGCCGGCGGTCTTGAAGGCGCCCGAAGCCGAATTCATCGTCGCCATGGACCTGCCCGAACTGTCCCAGGAGCTTTCCGTCGACGTCCTGCACATGGATGACGTGCTGGACCGGGGCCGCGAAAGCCACCAGAACATCGTCAAAATGGCCGGCCAATGGGCCCCCGGCGATACCGCCTGCATCAACTATACGTCCGGCACCGGCGGCGCGCCCAAGGGCGTTATGCTCAGTCACCGCAATATCCTGTCAAACTGCGAAGGCGCCGAAAACGCCCTGATGGAATTGGGCCTGGGCAACGAGGTGTTCTTGTCCTTCCTGCCGCTCAGCCATTCCTACGAGCACATGGCCGGACAGTTTTTTCCCATGACCATCGGCGCCGAAATCTATTACGCCGAAGGCGCCGACACCCTGGCCGCCAACCTGATGGAAGCCCGGCCGACGATCATGACCGCCGTGCCCCGGCTTTACGAAACGTTCCACCACCGCATCACCCTGGGCGTGCGCAAGGCCGGGGGAGCGAAAGAAAGGTTGTTCAACCTGGCCGTCGAACTCGGCACCCGGCGTTACCGGGATCCCGACAGCCTGAGCCTGAAAGAACGGCTGATCGATTGGGCCCTGGACAACCTGGTCCGCGCCAAGGTCGAAGCCCGGTTCGGCGGGCGTCTCAAGGCCCTGGTGTCTGGCGGCGCGCCCCTGAACCCGGAAATCGGGATGTTCTTCACCGCCCTCGGCCTTCGTATCCTGCAGGGTTACGGGCAGACGGAAACGTCGCCGTCGGTGAGCGTGAACGTCCCCAGCACCATGAAGCTGCACACCGTCGGGCCGCCCCTGAAAGGGGTGGAGGTGAAGATCGCCGACGACGGCGAGATTCTGGTCCGCGGCGAACTGGTCATGCAGGGCTATTGGCGGAATGACGAAGCGACGCGTGAAACCATCCGCGACGGATGGGTGCATACGGGCGACATCGGCCTTATCGACGGGGACGGCCATTTGCGGATCACCGACCGCAAGAAGGACATCATCGTCAATTCCGGCGGCGACAACATTTCGCCACAACGGGTCGAGGGCATCCTCACCATCGAACCGGAAATCGCCCAGGCCATGGTCTACGGCGACAAACACCCGCACTTGGTGAGCCTTCTGGTGGCCGACGCGGACTGGCTGTCCCAATGGGCGAAGGCGGCCGGCAAACCGGCCCTGCTTTCGGACCTGGCCGGCGACGGGGATCTTGTTAAGGCCCTGGGCGCGGTCCAGGAACGGGTCAACGCCAAGCTCTCCAACATCGAGAAGGTGCGGCGCCTGATGATCGCCACCGAGCCCTTCACAACGGATAATGGGTTGTTGACCCCGACCCTTAAAACCCGCCGCCACAAAATCAAGCAAATCTACGGCGAGGCGCTGGAGGCCCTGTATCGCTAAGCGGCGCCGGTTTTCTTGGGCCGTTTGAAATGGGCTACGGCAATGCCGGCCAGGATGATTATAAGCCCCGCCACCTCCATCTCCCTGACGGGTTCAGACAGGAGCCCGACGCCCCAAAGGACGCCGAAGACGGGAACCAGGTAGTTGACGAAAGCCATGAAGCTGGCGCCCCGCATTTGCACCAAATAGAAAAAAAGGATGGTCGCGAAGGCCGTCGGGAATAGCCCCAGGTAGACAGCCGCCGCCACCGATTCCCCGTCCGGTTCGATCGCCCACGGCGCCTCGGCAACGAGGGCCGCCGGCACCATCACCAGACAGGCCATGATCATGACCGCGGCGGAGCGCGCGATCAGCGGCGCCGGCGGCGTGTTGCGGGCCAGAATCACGGTGACGGCATAGCACAGCGCCCCGCCGGCGACCGCGAGCTGACGCCAGACGTCACTGCCCAGACCCTTAAGCGCCTCCGGTCCGACAAGGACGACGATGCCCGAGAACCCGATGACGACGCCCGCCAACTTGGCCGGCGTCATGCGGTCCCCGGAAGTGAAGAAATGGGCCATGACGACGGTCGCCAACGGCATCACCGACATCAGGATCGCCGCCAGGCCGCTTGATATCCGTTGCTCACCCCAGCCAATCAGGGTGAACGGCAGGCCGTTGCCGATAACGCCGAGCAGGAAGCAAAACGTCCAGAACCGCAACCCGCCCGGCAGGCGTTCGCCCCGCAGGCGCGTGGCGCCGTAAAGGATCACGGCGGCGAGGATCACCCGCACGGTGGCGAGCGTCAGCGGCGGGATCGTTTCCACGCCCACCTTGATGGCCATGAAGGATGAGCTCCAAATCAAAGCCAACAGAAACATCAACGCCAAATGACGGAGCATGCGCGCCTCGGAAAAGGGACAGGGATACTAAACTCCGTAAAAGTCCCGATACCATTTGACCAGCCGGGGCAGGCCTTCGTCGATAGAGGTTTCGGGCTTGAAGCCGAAGTCCCGCTCCGTTTCGGTGATGTCGGCGTAGGTTTCGGGCACGTCCCCGATCTGCATGGGCTGGAAATCGATCTCGGCCTTTTTGCCGAGCGCGTCCTCGATGATGGAAATGAACCGCATCAATGGCTCCGAGGTATTGTTGCCGATGTTGTAGAGCCGGCAAGGCGGCTCGCCCTCCGTCACCGGCGGCGGCTTGTCCAGGCATGCCAGGACGCCGGATACGATATCGTCGATGTAGGTGAAATCGCGGCGCATGTCGCCGTTGTTGAACACCGGGACCGGTTCGCCGGCCAGAATCTTGCGGATGAAGATGAAGGCCGCCATGTCAGGCCGTCCCCAAGGGCCGTAAACGGTGAAGAATCTCAGCCCCGTCAGCGGCATCCCGTAAACGTGGGCATGGCTGTACGACATAAGCTCCATGGACCTTTTCGTCGCCGCATAAAGCGACAGCGGCGTATTGACCGGATCATTGACGGAAAAAGGCAGTTTGGTGTTGCCGCCGTAAACGGAACTGGAGGATGCGAATACGAAGTGATCAAGCTTTTCCAGCTTCCGGCAGGCTTCGAGGACCACCAACTGTCCTTCGACGTTGGCGCGGGTGTAGGCATAAGGATCGACCAGGGAATAGCGGACTCCGGCCTGGGCCGCCAGTTGAACGACCCGGGTGATGCCGCCGTGCCTGGCGATCAGGCCGCCCATGGCCTCCCTGTCGGCAATGTCGGTGCGCTCGAAGGTAAAGCCGTCGCGTTCGCTCAACGCCTTCAGCCGCGCTTCCTTCAATTGGACGTCGTAGTAGTCATTGACGGTGTCGATGCCGACCACGTCGTCGCCCCTGTCGAGCAAGGCAAGCGAGGTGTGAAAACCGATGAAGCCGGCGGCGCCGGTAACCAAAACCGTCATCTGAAAAAATCCGGGACTCCGTTAAGCCGCACCCGTATACCCGCTCGGGCGGGAAAAATCATCCCATTGTACGGTTTTCGGTCAAGGGTAGGCTCAAAAAGCCCGCCCGGCGATTGTAAGCGGCCGGGCCCCGTATTACGTTTAAACCGACAACGAAGGAACGAAACGCCGGGCAAAACCCAGGGGATTCGGCCGATGCCACTGTCCCAGGTCAGGCTGGACGACAAATATACATTGGATAAGGGCCGTGTCTTCCTGACCGGCACCCAGGCCCTCGTGCGCCTGGTGCTGATGCAGCGCCGCCGCGATGCGGCCGCCGGGCTGAACACCGCCGGCTACGTCACCGGATACCGGGGTTCGCCCTTGGGCGCCATCGACCGAGAATTCGGCCGCGCCGAAGGATTCCTCCGGGACCATCACGTCAAATTCCATCCCGGCGTCAACGAGGACCTGGCGGCGACGGCGTTATGGGGCAGCCAGCAGTTGGGCCTGTTCGAGGGCGCCCGCTACGACGGGATCTTCGGCATCTGGTACGGCAAGGGCCCCGGCGTCGACCGTTCCGGCGACGTCTTCCGCCACGCCAACTTTGCCGGCACCGCTCCCTTGGGCGGCGTCCTGGCCCTGGCCGGAGACGACCCGGCATGCAAGTCGTCCACCGTACCGAGCCAGAGCGAACACGCCCTGATGGACGTCCACATCCCCATCCTCAACCCGGCCAACGTTCAGGACGTGCTGGATTTCGGGCTCTATGGCTGGGCCATGTCGCGATATTCGGGCTGCTGGGTGGGGATGAAGTGCATCACCGACAACGTCGATTCGTCGGCCTCCGTCGACGTCGACCCGGACCGGGTGAGCATTCAAACCCCGGATGACTTCGAGATGCCGGAAGGCGGGCTTCACATCCGCTGGCCCGACCCGCCGCTGGATCAGGAACACCGCCTGCAACGCCACAAGATTTATGCCGCCCTCGCCTTCGCCCGCGCCAACGGCCTCAACCAAGTCAGCGTCGATTCCAAGAACCCGCGCATCGGCATCATCGCCACCGGCAAGTCCTATCTGGACGTGTTGCAGGCCCTGGAAGACCTGGGCATCGGGGTGGAACACAGCAACGAAATCGGGCTCCGGCTGCTCAAGGTCGGCATGCCGTGGCCCCTGGAGAAGGAAAGCATCCGTCATTTCGCCGAGGGCCTGGAGGAAATCCTGGTGGTCGAGGAAAAGCGCGCGGTGATGGAAAACCAGGTCAAGGAGCAGCTTTACAACTGGCGCGCCGACGCGCGCCCCCGGGTGGTCGGCAAGTTCGACGACAAGGGCGAATGGATCCTGCCGTCGGCCGGCGAATTGACGCCGGCCCGGATCGCCCGCGTCATCGCCGACAGGATCGGCAAATTCCCCGTCAGCGGCCCGGTCAAGCGTCACATCCAGGAACGGCTGAAGTTCCTCGACGACAAGGAACGCGCCCTTGACGCCGCCGCCACCGGCGTCGAACGCATCCCCTATTTCTGCTCCGGCTGCCCGCACAACATCTCGACCGCGGTGCCGGAAGGATCGCGCGGCGTCGCCGGCATCGGCTGCCACTACATGGCCATCTGGATGGACCGCGACACCGCCACCTTTACCCACATGGGCGGCGAAGGGGCCAACTGGATCGGCCAGGCGCCGTTTACGGATACCGGGCACGTTTTCGTCAACATCGGCGACGGCACCTATTTCCATTCCGGCATTCTGGCCATCCGCGCCGCCGTCGCCGCCGACGTCAACATCACCTACAAGGTGCTTTACAACGACGTCGTGGCGATGACCGGCGGCCAACCCATGGACGGGCCGCTGGACGTGCCGATGATCATCCGGCAGGTGCGCGCCGAAGGCGTCGGGCGCATCGCCGTCGTTTCCGACGAACCGGACAAATACCCTATCGGCGCCGGCTTCGCCAAGGACACGACATTCCACCACCGCGACGACCTGGACCGATTGCAGCGCGACCTGCGCCGGGTGAAAGGCGTATCGGTGCTGGTGTATGACCAGACCTGCGCCGCCGAGAAACGCCGGCGGCGCAAGCGCGGCACTTACCCCGACCCCTTGGCGCGCCCCTACATCAACCAAGCCGTCTGCGAAGGCTGCGGCGATTGCGGCATGGTCTCCAACTGCGTCGCCATCACGCCCGTCGAAACCGAATGGGGCCGCAAACGGGCCATCGACCAATCGGCCTGCAACAAGGATTTCTCCTGCCTGAAGGGGTTTTGCCCGGCCTTCGTCACCGTCCTCGGCGCGGAGCCGAAAAAACCGGCGGCCGTCGGCGACATCCCCTTCGAAGCCTTGCCCGACCCCGACCTGCCGGCCGCCGATGAATCCTACGCCATTGTCGCCACCGGCATCGGCGGAACCGGCGTGGTTACCGTCGGCGCCGTGCTGGCGATGGCGGCGCACCTTGAATCGAAAGGCGTTTCGGTACTCGACGTCACCGGATTGGCGCAAAAGAACGGCGCTGTTTATTCCCACATCCGCATCGCCGGCGACCCCGGCAAATTGCATGCCGTGCGCATCGCCGCCGGCGGCGCCCGGCTCCTGATCGGTTGTGACATGGTGACGGCGGGCAGCGCCGAGACGCTGGGCAAGATTAAAGCAGGATATACAACGGCCGTGGTCAATTCGCACCGAACCATGACCGCCGACTTCACCCGCGACGCCGACCTGGCTTTCCCCGACGAAGGCATCCGCGACGCCCTGGCCGAGGCCACCGGCAAGGGCGGGCTCGATTTCATCGACGCCACCGGGCTGGCGTTGTCGTTGTTGGGCGACACCATTGCCGCCAACATGCTCCTGGTCGGCTTCGCCTATCAAAAAGGCTTGTTGCCGCTTTCGGCCGAGGCCATCGAGCGGGCGTTGGAGCTCAACGGCGTCGCCGTCGATTTCAACCGCCAGGCATTCTTGTGGGGCCGCCGCGCCGCCCATGACCGGGACGCGGTTGAACGCATCGCCGGCCCCGCCGAATCCGAACCGGAAACGCCCGAGACCCTGGATTTCGTTACCAAACGCATCAAGGACCTGACCCTTTACCAGGACCCGGCCTACGGGCGGCGCTACGCCGACATGATCGACCGGGTCCGCGTCGCCGAGGCCGACAAGGTCAAGGGCAAGACCGGCCTCGCCGACGCCGCCGCCAGGGCCTATTTCAAGCTCCTCGCCTACAAGGACGAATACGAGGTCGCCAGGCTTTATACGGACGGTGAATTCATCGCCGGACTCCACCGCCAGTTCGGGGACGGGTTCAAGCTCGTCTTCCACCTGGCGCCGCCGCTGATCGCCGCCCGCGATCCCGAAACCGGCGAATTGAAGAAAAGAGAATTCGGGTCCTGGGTGATGACCACGTTCAAGGTCCTGGCACGGTTGAAGGGATTGCGGGGCACGGCGTTCGATATTTTCGGCATCACCGCCGAACGGCGGATGGAACGGCGCCTGATCGGCGAATACGAGGCGGTTATCAGGGAATTGATCGGGGACTTGAACCCCGGCAATCACGCGCTGGCGGTAGAGATCGCCGGGCTGCCGATGCGGATCAGGGGCTTCGGCCACGTCAAGGAACGCAACCGCCGGGCGGCGAAGGACTGTGAACAACAGCTTCTGGCCGATTTCAGGCGGTCCGGAATGAAGGCCGCCGCCGAATAACCGCCCTGAACGGGCCCAATACCAAGGATCAATGATAAAGAGGCGGCTTTTGCCCTTCCCCTTATTCGACCCAGGCAATGCGCAGGATGTTGGTGGCGCCAGGGGTGCCGAACGGGACTCCGGCGGTAATCACCAGCGGGTCGCCGACGTCGGCGAACTCTTCGTGCTTGGCGACGCGGATGGCCACTTCGACCATGTCGCGGAAGGTCTGCAGGTCTTCGGTCTGCACCGAATGAACGCCCCAGGCCAGGGCCAGCTTGCGTGCCGTGTCGGCGCGGGAGGTCAGGCCCAGGATCGGCACCACGGGGCGTTCCCGGGCGCAGCGCAGCGTCGTCGATCCGGTGGAGCTGAAGGTGACGATGACGCTTGCCGAAATAGTCTGGGCCACCTGCCGGGCGGCGGCGGTGATGGCGTCGGCCGCCGTGGCTTCGGGGGCATAGCGGTGGGTTTCAAGCATGCGGCGGTAATGGGGGTCTTTTTCGACCTGCTGGATGATTCTGTCCATCATCATCACGGCCTCGACCGGATAATTCCCGACCGCCGTTTCCGCCGAAAGCATCACCGCATCGGCGCCGTCATAGATGGCCGTCGCCACGTCGGACGCCTCGGCCCGTGTCGGGGTCGGGGCATGGACCATGGAATCCAGCATCTGGGTGGCAACGACGACCGGTTTTCCCGCCGCGCGGCATTTGAAAACGATTCTTTTCTGCAGCGCCGGGACTTTCTCGGGCGGCACCTCGACGCCCAAATCGCCGCGGGCGACCATGACCGCATCGGAGAGATTGATGATTTCATCCAGGTGGTCCAAGGCCGCGGGTTTTTCCAGCTTCGACATGACCCCGGCGCGTCCGGCGATGAGCTTGCGCGCGTGGGCGATGTCCTCCGGCCGCTGGACGAAGGAAAGGGCCACCCAGTCAACGCCCAGTTCGAGGCCGAAGCGCAGGTCATCCAGGTCTTTTTCGGTCAACGACGAAAGGTCCAGAACCGTGCTTGGCAGGTTGACGCCCTTATGGTCCGACAGCGGCCCGCCCGTCACCACCTCGGTGTCGGCGAAATCCGGGCCGCGGTCGGTAACCTTGAGCCTGATGCGCCCGTCGTCGAGAAGCAGTTCCGTGTCCGATTCCAATGCCTCGAACACTTCCGGGTGGAGCAAGGAGGCGCGGTGTTTGTCTCCGATTTCGTCTTTGAGGTCGAGACGAAAGGCCTGCCCCGGTTTCAACTCCACCTCGCCGCCGTTGAATTCACCGACGCGCAGTTTCGGTCCCTGCAGGTCGAGCAGAACGCCGACCGGGCGGTGGCGCTTCTCTTCCAGGGCTCGGACGGTATGGTAACGCCACCTGTGGTCTTCCTGGCTTCCGTGGCTGAAATTAAGGCGGAAGACGTCGGCCCCGGCCTCGAAAAGATCGGCAATCATCTCCTCGGTGGACGTTCCCGGCCCGAGGGTGGCAATGACTTTGGCGCTTCGTTTTCGTCTCATGACGCACCAACCATACGCACCGGCCCCGATTTTGCCAGTGTTTATAGGGGCATCGGCCTAATCGGGGCGGGAAGACCGGCGATTTTCCGGCTCCGCCGGGGCCGCTACCAATATTTTTCGACGCCTAGCCCCGGGCCGAAGACGGCGTTAATATAGCCTCCTTGTTATTACGCGACCTTAAAAGTGTTGATAAGGGCCTGGAAAGAAGACGCCATGATAAAAAATTCGTTTCCAAGACGCTTCTTTCCCTCGTTATGGACAAGGACGCCGGCGATAGGCTTTTCAACTAGTGGGGAACATCGATGGCCCGATTGGGAATTTTCTTGTTGGCGGTTTTCCTCGGCGGATTTGCGATGACCGATGAGGCCCGGGCGGCGGACCCAGAAAACACCCTTCTGATGGATTTGAAGGACGGTCAGGTGGTTATCGAGATGCGCCCCGACCTGGCGCCGAAGCACGTCGCCCGGATCAAGGAACTGGTGCGCCAGGGCTTCTACGACGGCCTTGCCTTTCACCGGGTGATCGGCGGTTTCATGGCCCAGGGCGGCGATCCCAAAGGCAACGGCACCGGCGGCTCCGGCGTCAACATTCCGGCCGAGTTCTCCGACCAGCCGCACCTCCGCGGCACCCTTTCCATGGCCCGCTCGTCGGACCCCGACAGCGCCGACAGCCAGTTCTTCATCGTCTTCTCCCGGTCCCGGTTTCTGGACGGCAAATACACCGTCTGGGGCCAGGTCACCAAGGGCATGAAATACGTCGGCAAGATCAAGCGCGGCGATAAATCCCGCAACGGCGCCGTCGACGATCCCGACAAGATCATCCGCATGCGCGTCGCCGCCGACGTTAAAATAGGGAAATCCTGAAATTGAAGGCCCGGCCCGGCGTTTTCTAGGGCGGTTTCCGACCAAAAGGAATCAGTGTTCAAAAACGGCCTCATCCTGAGCCTGTCGAAGGGTGAGGCCCAGCCCGCCCCCCGTGTTTCGACAAGCTCAACATGAGGGGCGGGCTTGTGATCCGTTTTGATCGGAAACCGCTTTAGCCCGGCGTTTCCTGGCTGGTTTGGCCGATGGCGGCCTCGATGGCGTCCAGCGCCGCCTGGCCGTTGGCGCCGTCGGGACCCCCGGCTTGCGCCATGTCGGGCCGCCCGCCGCCGCCCTTGCCGCCGACGGCTTGCGAGCCGGCGCGCACCAGGTCGACGGCGCTGAGGCGCTCCGTCAGATCGTCGGTCACGCCGACGACGACGGACGCCTTGCCGTCGATGACCGAAACCAAGGCGACGACGCCGGTCCCGATCTGGGTCTTCAGGTCGTCGGCGAGGCTCTTGAGCTCCTTCGCCGGCACCCCGTCCAGAAGCCGGGGCGCGAACCTGATGCCGCCGACGTCTCTGGTTTCGGCCGCCTGGGCCTCGTCGCCGCCGGCCTCCATACGGTTTTGGACCCCGGCCAGTTCGGATTCCAGCTTTTGGCATTCCTCGATCAGGGCCTTGACCCGTTTCGGCACCTCGGCGGGCGGCACCTTCAAGATCGCCGCCGTCAGGCCGAGCACGTCTTCGGTTTCTTCCGCCGCGAGCACGGTATCGACGCCAGAAACGCCGTCCCCTGTCTTTTCCTTCTTTTCACCGCCGCCCCCGGTCGCCATCCGGCGGCGGGCGTCGGCCAGGCGGCGCTCCAGTCCGCGGCGTTCATCCAGCAGGGCGCGCACCTTTTCGGGCACCGCCGCCGGGTCCACCCGCAACAACGCCGCCGTCTCGTCGAGCGCCGCTTGCGCCTCGGCGAAGTAAGCCTTGGCGCCGTCGCCGGTCAACGCCTCGATGCGCCGGACCCCGGCGGCGACGGCGCTTTCGCCGACGACCTTGAAGACGCCGATGTCGCCGGTGTTGGCGACGTGGGTACCGCCGCAAAGCTCAACCGAGAAGGAATTCTCCCCTCCCCCGTCACCGTCTTTGCCCATGGTGACGACGCGCACCTGTTCGCCGTATTTTTCCCCGAACAATGCCATGGCGCCGGCCTCGACGGCGGCGTCGGGCTCCATGAGGTGGGTGGCGACGTCGCTTTTGAGCCCGATCTGGCGGTTGACCTCGGCCTCGATCTCGGCCAGCTCGCCGGGGCCGACGGCTTGCGGATGGCTGATGTCGAAACGCAACCGGTCCGGCGCCACCAGCGAGCCTTTCTGGGTCACGTGGTCGCCGAGGCGGCGGCGCAGCGCCGCGTGCAGCAGATGGGTGGCGGAGTGATTGTTGCGAATGTTCCGGCGCCGCGAGCCGTCGACCTGGAGCGCCACCTCGTCGCCGACCTTCAAGGAGTTTTCGCCGACGTTGCCCAGATGCACGAACAGATCGTTGATGTGTTTTTGCGTTTCGGCAACGGTGAAGGTGACGCCGCCGGCCGACGTGATGGTCCCGGCGTCGCCGACCTGACCGCCGGATTCGCCGTAAAACGGCGTCTGGTTGACGACCACGGCGGCGGCCTCGCCGGGCTTGGCCTCTAGGGCGCGCTTGCCGTCGACGACCAGCGCCAGCACCTTGCCCTCGGCCGACTCGGTCTCGTAGCCGAGGAATTCGGTGGCCCCGAGTTGTTCGCGGATCTCGAACCAGATTTCCTCCGTCGCCGCGTCGCCGGACCCGGCCCAGGCCTTCCTAGCTTCGTCGCGCTGGCGTTCCATGGCGGTGTTGAAGGCGTCCGAATCGACGCTCATGCCCCGGCCCCGGAGCGCGTCTTCCGTCAGGTCGATGGGAAAACCGTAGGTATCGTAGAGCTTGAATGCCGTCTCGCCGTCCAGCTCGCCGCCTTGCTTGAGGTCCGCCGTCGCTTCGTCGAGGAGCCTGAGCCCCCGGTCCAGGGTCTTCTTGAAGCGGGTTTCCTCCAATTTCAGGGTTTCCGTGATCAGCGGCTCGGCGCGGGCGAGGTCGGGATAGGCGGCGCCCATCTGTTCGACCAGCGCCGGCACCAGTTTCCACATCAACGGTTCCTCCGCGCCCATCTGGTGCGCGTGGCGCATGGCACGGCGCATGATCCGCCGCAACACGTAGCCGCGGCCTTCGTTGGACGGCAGCACGCCGTCGAAAATCAGGAAACTGCTGGCCCTGAGATGGTCGGCGATGACCCGGTGCGAAACATTGTGTTCGCCATCGGCCTCCGTCCCCGAGGCTTCGGCGGAAGCCCGGATCAGGGCCTGGAACAGGTCGATGCCGTAATTGTCGTGGGTGCCCTGCATGACGGCGGCGGTGCGCTCCAGCCCCATGCCGGTATCGACGGACGGTTTCGGCAGGTCGATCCGCTCGTCCGGGGTCACCTGCTCGAACTGCATGAACACCAGGTTCCAGATCTCGATGAAGCGGTCGCCGTCCTCGTCGGCGCCGCCCGGCGGGCCGCCGGGGATGTGATCGCCGTGGTCATAGAAGATTTCCGAGCACGGGCCGCAGGGGCCGGTGTCGCCCATGGCCCAGAAGTTGTCCGACGTCGGGATGCGGAGAATCTTCCGCTCCGGCAGGCCGGCGATCTTCTTCCACAGGTCGAAGGCCTGGTCGTCCTCGGCGTAGACCGTGACCAGGAGCCTGTCTTCGGCGAGGCCGAATTCCCTGGTCACCAGGTTCCACGCCAGTTCGATGGCCAGGTCCTTGAAATAATCGCCGAACGAGAAATTGCCCAGCATCTCGAAAAACGTGTGGTGGCGGACGGTGTAGCCGACGTTTTCCAGGTCGTTGTGCTTGCCGCCGGCGCGCACGCATTTCTGCGACGTCACGGCGCGGTTGATGTCGCGGGTCTCAGCCCCGGTGAACACGTTCTTGAACTGCACCATGCCGGCGTTGACGAACATCAACGTCGGATCGTTGAGCGGCACCAGCGGCGACGAGGCCACGATCTCGTGGCCGTGACCGGCGAAATAGTCCAAAAACGCCTGGCGGATGTCGTTGACCGTCTGCATGGAAGGTAATTTAGGGCCCGAAGCCCCAGAAATAAACGGGGTAAGTCACCGATCACGGATTTATGTGGCGGCGGCCCCGTCGCGCCGGAAAAAGAAAGCGGCTCTCCCCGGGGGATCGGGGAAAGGGCCGCGTCTTTGAACGGCCGTTCGGGGAGGATTTCAGAGAGGTTCTATTCCCCCGCCGCCTTGCCGGCTTTCGGCTTTGTCTCTTCCGCGGTCCCGGGGTCTTGGGGGGCCTCGGGAGCGTCGGGGGCGCCGGTCTCGCCGCCGTCTTCGGCGCCGCCGTCCCCGTTGCCGGTCATCATGTCGCCGGAGATCAGGCCGGCGTCCTGGCGGATCATGGCCTCGATCCGGGCGGCGGTTTCGGGGTTTTCCTTGAGGTACGACTTGGCGTTTTCGCGGCCCTGGCCGATGCGCTCCGAATTGTACGAGAACCAGGAGCCGGATTTCTCGACGATCCCGGCGGCGGCGGCAAGGTCCAGGACTTCACCCGCGCGGGAGATACCCTCGCCGTACATGATGTCGAATTCGACCATCTTGAACGGCGGCGCCAGTTTGTTCTTGACCACCTTGACCCGGGTCTGGTTGCCGACCACCTCGTCGCGGTCCTTGATGGCGCCGATGCGGCGGATTTCCATGCGCACGGAGGAATAGAACTTGAGCGCGTTGCCGCCGGTGGTGGTCTCCGGGTTGCCGAACATGACGCCGATCTTAATGCGGATCTGGTTGATGAAAATGATCGTGGTTTTGGACTTCGACACCGAGCCGGTCAGCTTGCGCAGCGCCTGACTCATGAGCCGCGCCTGCAGGCCGACGTGATGGTCGCCCATTTCGCCTTCCAGCTCGGCCCGGGGCACCAGGGCGGCGACGGAATCGATCACCAGCACGTCGAGGACGGCCGAGCGCACCAGGGTATCGGCGATCTCCAGCGCCTGTTCGCCGGTGTCGGGCTGTGAAATCAGCAGCTCTTCGACGTTGACGCCGAGTTTGGCGGCGTAAACCGGATCGAGGGCGTGTTCGGCATCGATGAAGGCGCAGGTGCCGCCCAGCTTCTGCGCCTCGGCGAGCGCATGCAGGGCCAGCGTCGTCTTGCCGGAGCTTTCGGGGCCGTAGATCTCGACGACGCGGCCGCGGGGCAGGCCGCCGATGCCGAGCGCGATATCGAGGCTGATGGAGCCGGTCGGCACGACATCCGCCTCGACCACCTCGCGCTGGCCGAGGCGCATGATCGAGCCCTTGCCGAAGGCGCGCTCGATCTGCGTGACGGCCGCTTCCAGGGCCTTGTTCTTGCTTTTGTCCACGGTTTCCTTTTCCACCAAACGCAACGGGGTTTCTGACATCGGGCTATCTCTCTCTTATTTCATATGGGTTCAACAGATGCAATCAAGGCCAATGTACATGTTTTGTTCTAATTTGCAAGGGTTTTTTTTAACACGTTGATATTTATAAAGAAAACCGAACGTATTCGCGATACGTTCGGTCAGTTTCGAGTCCGAAACCGCGACGCCCCTACCCGGCCATCACGTCCTTCACCTTCGACGCCAGACCCTTGAGGCTGAACGGCTTGGCCAGGAACTCAATCGTCGGGTCGCGGTCGATCTCGTCGCGGAACACGTCCTCGGCATAGCCCGACATCAGGATCACTTTCACGTCCGGCAGTTCGTGGCGGACGAGCCGCACCAGGGTGTGGCCGTCCATGCCCGGCATGACGACGTCGGAGACGATTAGGTCGATGTTTTCGTCGGTGCCGTTGATGACGTCCAGCGCCCCTTCGCCGTTGTCGGCCTCGAGCACGTTATAGCCCTTGTTGCGGAGCGCCCGGGCGCCGAACATGCGCACCGCGTCCTCGTCCTCGACCAGAAGCACCGTGCCGGTGCCGGTCAGGTCGCCCTCGGGCGCCGCTTCCGGGGCCGGTTCCGCCGGCGCCGCCGGGGCGGCGGCTTCGGTTTCGGCGGCTTCGGTGTATTCGGGCAGATAGACGCTTAAGGTCGTCTCTTCGCCCGGCGCGCTGTCGAGGAAGATGAAGCCGCCGCTTTGATGGACGATGCCGTAGACGGTGGAAAGGCCGAGGCCGGTTCCCGAACCGGCCTCCTTGGTCGAGAAGAACGGCTCGAAGATCTTTTCCATGTTTTCCTTGCGGATGCCGACGCCGGTGTCGGCGATCTCGATCAAGACGTAATTGCCGGCCGCCATCAGGTCGTGGCCCCGCCGCACGGGGGCGCCGAGGCTGAACGGCGACGTGCGGATGGTGATCCGGCCGCCGCCGGGCATGGCGTCGCGCGCGTTGACGACGAGGTTGATGATGACCTGGTCGAACTGTCCGCGATCGGCCTTGACCGGACGCAGGTCCTTGCCGTGTTCCAAGTTGAGCTCGATCTTCTCGCCGATCAGGCGGCCCAAGAGGTTGTTGAGCTCGTTGATCGCCTCGGTGATGTCGAGGCGCACCGGGGCCAGGGTCTGCTGACGCGAAAACGCCAGCAACTGGCGCACCAGGTTGGTCGCCCGGTTGGCGTTCTGCTTGATCTGCTGGATGTCGGCGAAGGACGGGTCGTCGGGCCCGTGGCGGGTCAGCAGCAGGTCGGAAAAGCCGATCATCGCCGTCAGCAGGTTGTTGAAATCGTGCGCCACGCCCCCGGCCAGTTGGCCGATGGCCTGCATCTTCTGCGATTGCGCGAACTGGACCTCCAGGTTCTTGTGCTCGGTGGTGTCGATGAAGTGGATGGCCAGGCCCGAAAGCTCGCCCAGGGCGTCTTCCAGCCGGCTTGCGTAAAGCGACGTCACCAGTTCGCGCCCGCCGGCGCCGGGCATGCGGACCTCCATGTGGGCGGCCCGCGCGGTGCCCATGACCACCTTCGACAGCGCCGCCGAGATCTCGCCCCGGTCCTGCTTGGCCACGCGGTCGGCAAAGGGCCGGCCGATCAGAACCTCGGGATGCAACCCGACGAGCTTCAGGAAGGCGCGGTTGCATTCGGCGATGTTGCCCTGGAGGTCGAGCAGCACGATGCCCACCGGCGCCTCGTCGAACAGCCAATGGAGGCGGATTTCAGGCCGGCTGTCGCCGTTGTCCGTGGAGCCCCCGGCCTGGTGTTGCCAGTCGGCGCCGGGAAGCACTACGGAACGGCTGTAGACGGGCCCGCCGCCGCCGTCCCCGGCGTCGGATTGGACCACCCAGGCCTTGAAGGTGCCGGCGTCCCGGCGCCGCAAGGCGACCTCGGCGACGCCGCCGCCTTGCGGCGCCGTTCCGGGCCCGGTGTCGCCGCCGGCAATGAATTCGTCCAGCCCCCGGGACACCATTTCCTCGGGCCCAACCCCCAGCCACCCGGCCAGGGTCTGGTTGGCGAACAGGATGCGGCCCTTGCCGTCGGCGGAGAAAAAGCCGACCGGCAGCAAATCGAGGAAATCGGCCAGGCTGGCCTCTTCCTCACGGCGGACGGAATCGACTTCGCGGCTGGCGGTAATGTCCTCGGCCCGCCACAGGGCGCCGCCTCCGGCCACGGGGCTGACCGTCAGGCGCCGCCATTCGACAGTGCCGGGGGCGCCGGCGGCGCCGGCGGCGGAAGAAACGGAAAATTCGGCGCCCCCCCCGACTCCGGTTTCGGCGTTCGACTTGAGGCGCTGAAACGCCGTCACCGCCTCGTCGCCTTCGAGGGCCCGGCCGATGGCGTCGAGCGATTCGACCCTGCCGCCGCCGGCCGCCGCCATGGGGAACAGGCGGTGGAAGGCCGGGTTGGTATAGACTAAGGAACCATCGCCGGCGGCGATCAGAAGGCCGTCCGGGGCGTCGTCGGCGGCCGAGCGGAGCAAGCGGGCCGCCGGGTCGTCGGCGCCGGATGCGCCCAGGGTCCAGGCCAGAAAAGCAAGCGCCGCCAGGGCCAGGCCGGTCACCGCGAGGGCGGGAACCGAGTAGGCCGGCCCCGACATGTGGAGCGCCGCCGCCCCGGCGGCGAGAACGCCGGTCAACGCCACCCCCGCCGCCGGGCGGCGGAACCGGTTCGGCATTCCGTTGCCGGAATTTTTCGGGCTGTTCCCGGATTCTGCCATCACGCGCTCCGCCTTCGGTCCGTTCCGTCGTTCGCCGAGCCGCCGTTCAATGACTTTTACAACACCGGCGGGCCGTCGGAAACGCCCCCGATGAATTCCCGCCAACCGGATGCGCTCTAATACGGCCTTTCTGGCTTGTTTCACTTGTTTTTGATCATTGCGCCACCGCCAAATTAATTCTTTAAAGCCCCCTGTTGGTGATAAGATTAAAAGTCCCCTGTTGATGATAAGATTAAACCGACATTCCCCAGATAGCCTCCTGGTTCGCGGAAATCATACCACCGTGCCACCGTCGGGGGAACGGAACCATTTCCGCCGCCACCCGATGAC
>NZAZ01000052.1 GCA_002686255.1 Rhodospirillaceae bacterium | reverse complement strand
CGGGTTCGAATCCCGTTGGGGTCGCCATTTTTTTGCCCGAAATCAAACGGCCCCGGCTGCCGGGGCCGGCCTTACAGTTCGCTTTTACAGTTCGCTTTTCGCCTGTTCGATCAATTTCTCAAGCCCCTCCGCCGGGGCGTCGGGGTTGTGGCGGCCGAGATAGTATTCCAGCAAACGGGCGAATTCCTCGATCACCTGGCCGGGGTCGGCGTCCTTGCCCTGGCGATGGGATTCGACGAAGGCGGAAAAATTGGCCGCCGCGTGGCGCAGCCCCTGGACAACCTCTTCCGGGTGCGCGCCGTCCTGAAGCCGGGCATTGGCGACGTCGATGATCTGATTGGCGATCCGGACGCTGAGGGTATCGTCCCGATGGTCGCCGGGGAGGTCGCTAGGCATTGTTTGATGTCTCCACCGGCCGGGTTTTGGAGGCCCGGCCTTGGCCCACGTATATCACACTTTTCCCGGCCGGGAAGAACTTGACCCGGCGGATAATCCGCCCCCCAACCGCGGTTAAGATTTAATTTACCCGCCCTTGGTAGCGTTCCCGGCCTAAACAAATCCATCGTGTTAACCTGGGGACATAACATGACCGCGGTTCTTGCCGTCTTTGCCTTGATTATCGCTTTTCGGTCGATCTGGTTCACCACCGGGGCCCTGAAACGCATTGACGCCGGCAACGATGCCATGCCGGAGCCGCATCTCGGCAAGATTCACGCGGTCATCGATGCCAACGACGAAACGTTAAAGTCCCTGACCCGGCGCTTGGGGCGGTTGGAAAAACAGGTCCATCCGCTCAAGCTCAAGGCCGTCCCGGCGCCGGAAATAGAGCGGGAAACCGCCGCCATCCAGTCGGGACTTAACCATGCCCAGCTTTATGCCCCCACCGTGCGTCTTAACGGCTAACGGCGTTAAAAACGGACCCCGCCGTCCGGGGAAGCCCCGGAAACCGGGCACCCTCCGGCGGCTCGGCGCCATTGTGGTCGCTGCCCTGCTGATGGCGGGGCCTGCCTCGGGCGGGCCCGAGCACGAACTCCGCCGTAACATCATCGCCGTCATCAAGAGCCAGATCGCCGCCTTCCAGCGCAACGACGGGGATATGGCGTTTTCCTATGCCTCACCCGACGTCCAGAGCCAGTTCGGCACCGCCGATGCCTTCCTGGCCCGGTTCGCCGCCGCCTACAAGCCGGTATACCGGCCCAAATCCGTGATCTTCCTGAACCTCGCCTTTTCCCGCGGCCGGTTGGTGCAAAGGGTGCTGTTGCAAGGCCCCGACGGCATTGCCGTCATCGCCCTTTTTCCGATGATGCAGATGAACGACGGATCATGGCGCGTCGACGGCTACGTGCTGGTGCCGGCGACCGGGAAAAGCGTTTCGACGGAACCCGACGTTCCGGTGCCGCCCGAGCCGCCTGAAATCGCCGCCCTTGCTGACTAGGTCATGAACTTATAAATGGAGACGAACTGTGATCGGCAGATGGCCCGTTTCGGCAGGAAGGGGCGCGAAAGCGGGGCCAGAGCCCCGGTGAGGGTGCCTGACGCACCGAAACGGGCCATATGCCGACCCCTTTTGGGGCGTGGTTCTTTTGTCCACTGGACATCGTCGGGTCGTCGGTCATGATGCTTCGGCATCAATCCCTCCTAACTCCTTGCCAGTTAACAAAACAACACGCGTCACAGTCGTCCCCATTTATGAGTTCATGACCTGATCCAATCGAATTTGATGTAGGATGCTTTCCTGTCCCCCGGGCCTGTCCCGCCCGGGGGCCGGAAAACAGGAGACCATGCCATGACCTCCCCCGTCCTCATCGACCGCCTCGACCATATGGTCCTGACCGTCGCCGACATCGGCGAAACCTGCGATTTTTACCGCCGCGTCCTGGGCATGGAGAAAGCCGTCTTCGGCGGTGGGCGGGTGGCGCTCGGTTTCGGGCGCCAGAAAATCAACCTGCACCCGGCCCAGAACCCCTATACCCCCCGGGCCAAGAACGCGGTGACGGGGGCCGGCGACCTGTGCCTGATCACCGAGACGCCCCTGGACGACGTGATCGCGCATTTACAGGCCGAGGGAGTCGAGATCATCGAGGGCCCGGTGGCGAAAACCGGGGCCACGGGGCCGATCACGTCGGTCTATTTCCGCGATCCCGATGAAAACCTGATCGAGGTTTCCAACTACGATTGATTGCGGCGGGCCCCGGTGGATGGAATCCAACACAGGGACCCCATACAGCGACTTCCCAAGCCCGTCCGTGGGGTTTGTCAATGGGGGGAACACGATAAACCGAAAGTCCGCTAACGGCAGGGGGCCGCTCCTTAATCCGCCATCGCCACGTCGATGATTTCGGCCACCGGCAGCATCGCGATGTCGTGGAATTTCACGTATTTCGGATTATCCAGGTCGACTAGGTTTGAAATCCGGGAATAGGTGTTGGGGACCAGGATTTCCTCGCCGTCCCGGTCCCGGCGGCGGATGCCGAAATGCAGCAATTCGCGTTCCTTGGAGGTCAGTTGGCCGAGCATGTTCTTGGTCACCCAGACCGAGCCCTCGCGGGCGAAATCGCTGAGCCGGCCGGCGATGTTGATGGTGTCGCCGAGGACCGTGAACTCGATGTGGGTCGGCGTCTGGTAGGCGCCGAACCATTCGCGGCCCTCGACCAGGCCGATATTGAGCATCAGCTCGTTGGTCCAGTTCTTGCGCTTCTTCCAGGCGCGGTCGATGTCGGCTATCACCGCCTTCATTTCCTGGGCGCAGCGGATGGCGTTGAGGGCGTAGTTTGAGTCCGGCTGCGGGAAGAAGTAACAGACCATGCCGTCGCCGACGTGCTTGCCGTGGGTGGCGTAGTATTTACGCAGCTTCGGCTCGACCGCGCCCCACACCTCGTTGATGAGCTCGAAATATTCCTCCGGCGGCAGTTCGGCGCGGATCTTGACCGAGCTCTGGAGGTCGGCGACGACCACGGCCATCGGCGTCAGGTACGGCTGGCGCCGCTTCAACAGGTCGCGGATGACGATGTCGCGCCGGGCCAGCAGCGCCATCAATGAATCGTCTTCGGCGTTCATCGGCGAAAAGGCGAAGAAGATGCCCTCGCGGAAGAACGACGCATAGACGTCGAACCAGTCGTCCTTTTCCCCCGCCGCCAGGTTGACCTGGGTATGCAGTATCCGCCCCGGCTTGGCGGCGCTGGTTTCATCATAAAGCCGGGCCAGGGTGTCCACTTCGTCGTCGCTCAGTTCGGCGTCGAAAGTCAGCAGCGCCGATTTGGACAGCCGGTTCTTGGCGATGGACAGATGGAAGCCGAGAAGGTCATCGGCCCCGGCGGCCCGGTGCGCCGGCCCGTCGCGCAGCAACAGGGAAAACAGGTTGCGTTCGGTGATGTCGCTGGAAATGGCGCCGGCCGTGCCCAGGACCCGTTCCCCGGCCTCCCGGTTGGCCCATTCGATCTCGAATTTGCCGTTGACCAGGTAGGCGGGGCCGGAGACCCGGTCCAGGGTCAAATGGACGCCGCCCGCTGGCACCACATCAATGCTTCCCGAGCCATGGCGCCGGTCGCCGTGCCGCCTTTCGTCGTGGCGGCGCTCCTCAGCGGCGGGGCCGGTATCGGCGGCGTCCGGTTGCGGGCCGCGGTCGATCTCGGAAACGATATCGGCCATCCTCAGCCCCTGCTTTTTCAGTGCGCCAACCCGTTCGATGGTGTGCAGCGCCGACAGGGGAAAATGGCCGATGCGCGGCGCCCGTCCGGCGCCGGGTTCGGACTTCTTGACCACCGGTTTCGGCAGAATCCCGGAGGCGATGTAGTTGTTCAGCGTCGCCCGCGAAATACCGGCGCGCCGCATGAGCTGTCTGCTGGTCAGCATGGATTGTCCCCCGGCACTGTGTTGGACTCTTAATAGTTTGTTTAAACAGTTTAATTTATATTAACCTTAAGGTCAAATTGTCCAGATTTTTTTCAAATTAGACTCGTTAACCTGTTAATTTTAAAGGATATATGTTTAGACTCATCAAACCGGCGTCCTGATTGATCCGGCAAAGACGGTATATATGTCCAAAATGTCTGCACCTGACCCCATATAGACCCATATACTTTTACCGCCTTTGGTACTACGCCTCGCCGAACAGGTTGCGGCGCGCTTCACCGCCGGCCGGGCGTCGATGGCGTCGAACCAGCGTTTGACGTTGGGGAATTCGTCGAAGCCGTGGCCCTGGCGGTCGTGGGGCCGGGTCCACGGGAAGGTGGCGATGTCGGCGAGCGTTAACAAGAGCCGGAAAAAAAGGTGAACCACGGCCCGTCGCCCGAAGGCTTTGGGCCGCAGGGCGAAGGCACAAAGACGTGAAAAAAAATCAACCCTTCTTTTTCTTTGAGTCTTTGTGGTGAAAAAATCAACAAGCCCGGGGAAGGGCCTTTGAGTTATTGGAAAAAATGAATTTAGGCCGGCTCGCCGCCGCGGCTTCCGTCTTCGCCTTCGGGGGTGTCTTCGGGCAGCGGCGCCTCGGCCTCGCGGGGCAGGGCTTCCTTTTGGGTGGCCCGGTTCCGCCCGCCGCCGGTCTTGGCCCGCCGCGACTTCTTTTCGGCCCGCGCCTTTTGCTGGCGATATTGCAGGAGGTCCACGATCTCCGCGGTCATGAAAAATCTCCGGCCAAAATTCGACTTCCACGTTATCGGAACCCGGCGCGGGTGAAAAGATGCAATATGATTAATTTTCCCGGATCGCCCGCGACAGCTCGGCGTAGGTCCCGACGACGGGGAACTGGGGGAACTCTTCGATAACGTTTTCCGGCGCCTGGAACAGTATGCCGCGGTCGGCTTCAGCCAGCATGCCGGTATCGTTATAGGAATCGCCGGCCGCGGTGACCCGGAAGTTCAATTCGCGCAACGCCCGGACGGCCTGGCGCTTGTGGTCCTTCATGCGCGGTTTGTAGCCGCTGACGGCCCCGCCGGGGCCGGTTTCGAGGCGGTGGCAGAACAGCGTCGGCCAGTTCAGTTGCCGCATCAACGGCAGGGCGAATTCGTAAAACGTGTCCTACAGGATCACCACCTGGAAATCCTGGCGAAGCTCGCCGAGGAACGCGGCCGCGCCGTCGAGCGGCCCCATTTTATCGACCACCGCCTGGACGTCGGCGAGGACCAGGCCGTTTTCATCCATCAGGGCCAAACGCCGCTTCATCAACTCGTCGTAATCGGGAATGTCCCGGGTCGTCGCCCTGAGGGCGTCGATTCCGGTGCCGTCGGCGACCGCGATCCAGATTTCAGGGACCAGGACGCCTTCCAGGTCAAGGCAGACGATTTCCACTTTTTCCTCCTTACTCGCCGTTCTGGTCGTCCGGCCCAGTAGGACACGGCCGGCGGGGCGGCGCAATCGGGAATCCTTACCCCCCCAGCCGCGTCAGGATGGCCTTGAAAACAGCATCGAACATTTCCGTGGTCAATCTGCCGGTGTTGGTGTTGTAGCGCGAGCAATGGTAGCTGTCGGCGAGGATGAGGCCGCCGGGAAGGTCGTGGAAGCGGCCGTGGCCGAATTTCCAGGCGCTTTTCTTCTCGCCCAGGGCCGAAAGCGCCGCTCCGTGGGCCAGGGTGCCGAGCGCCATTATGACCCGCAACCGGCCCAGGGACGCGATCTCGTGGGCGAGGAAATTCCGGCAGGCGGAGACTTCGGTGCCGACGGGCCGGTTTTCCGGCGGCACGCACCGGACCGCGTTGGTGATCCGGCAATCGATCAGCCGCAACCCGTCGTCGGCGCTGGCACCGTAGCTTCCTTCGGCCAGGCCGTGCTTCAACAGGCTCGCGTAAAGCAGGCCGCCGGCGTAATCGCCGGTAAAGGGCCGCCCGGTCTGGTTGGCGCCGCGCAGCCCCGGCGCCAGCCCGACGATCAGCACCGCCCCGTCCCGGCCACCGAAGGACGGCACCGGGGCGTTATGCCAATCCGGGTTGGCGGCCCGGTTGGCGCGGCGAAATTCGGCCAGGCGCGGACACAGCGGGCAATCGGGGCCCGGATCGGCGGCCGGATCGGCGGGCG
>NZAZ01000051.1 GCA_002686255.1 Rhodospirillaceae bacterium | reverse complement strand
TGCGGCTTAGCTGATCGCATAACACAATTTACTGATTTTTATTGATTCGATACTTTTTTGATTCAGACACTTCGAAAAAGCAATGTCTTATCATTGAGCTACTTTCTTTACAGTGCGTATTTGGGGTGCAGAAGTAGTAGGAGGCATTTTGATAGGTCTCCAATCTCCGGTTATCATTGCGTTATCATAGTAATCTTGAAGACGTTTGTGTTCTTGTTTATTAACCGTAATGGCAGCAATCTTAAATTCATACCCAATATCACGGCTTTGGCCAAAAGTTACAGTTAATTCCCACGTATTTGTTTGTAGGTCAATCTCTGCCTCACCCTGTGGCCACCAGACTCTTCTAAAACCTTTTGTTCGATGGATAAGGACCCAAAGATAGTTTCCGCTAGGGATAATCGTTGTACCCTTTACATCCATCTCTCTTGCTACTTCAGCACCGTCATGATCCGGATCAGTGATTTTTACCTCAAATTGAGATTCTGTTTGGGCATACAAATTCATTGCCCATAAAAAACTTATAAATGCAAAAAACATTGCAAACAAGAATTTAGTAAATGGTTTTTTCTCTTTCATGTTAAGCTTCCTATTATCTGGTGTTAAATCAAGAGGGTCAAAACTATATAGCTTAAAAGTTCTATTACTTTCCAGGGTAATCTTTGGGCTCTTTCTTGCGTTTATCCTCAAGTCTCTTATCCAAAATAGATTCTAAATATTCAATCTTGGTTTCTAATCGTGCAATGCTTTGACTATGAGAATAAAAAGGTCCTTCAATTTTAACTAAATCATCAAAATCATTTTCTAATGTTTCAGCACGTTGGCTAAAAGAATATAAAGTCCCATTAAATTTAACTAAATTATCCATTTGAGCTTCTAGTTTTGTAATCCTCTGGAATATATTATAATAGCTTGTTCCAATGCCGAGTATGATGCCAGCAATGACACTAGCAATAACGGCAATTATGTCTCTTTTACTCATTTTTAAACCCTTGATCTCTTTATTTATTGATAAGCGTTGCCAATTATCACAAGAACTTTCTTAAATTTGATGATTCAATTTGTTTCTGAAGGACTGAATCTTTCTAAATCGGGTTCACAATAACAAATGGTGACGATTTTATCTCCTTCTTGAAATATATAATCCCCCCCCTTTTCACCAGGTCCGGTTTTTTTCTTGGGATTGATATATATTTTATTTACATTAATAATGTTGCCAAAATGATTATGAATTGTTCGTTCATTCACCTTTTTTTCTTCCTCCGTAATAAAACCTATTAAAATTATATCTTCTTGATCATACTTGAATAAAATCTTTTGTAGATCTTTCCAGCTTTTCCCGATAAAGGTCGCCGGAACAGGAATAATATATACTTCATTTGTGTCTTCTGACTCAGTGAGCAAATGTAAATAAAGTTGAGAAATATCATGTGTCAATGCAGCTTGGGATAATAGTTTTTCAGTTAACTCTTTAACACAGATAATTTCATCTACTTGAGTATTGATAAAATGTTTCCGGTTTTCCGATTCTAATATTTCTACAATGGTATGGACATTCCTGTTTATTGCCTCTATAGCAAGAGCAATAACAATTGCCTTTGAATCGGCATATTCTTTGTCACGTGGATCGGACAGTATTATTGCAGTCGATGCAGTCTCCAATGAAGCTTTATTTAAAACTTTACTGTCTAAAGGGGGTCCTGGAACAATGAATACTTCTTTCATCCAATCTTCCGTGCTTTGAGTAACTTCTTGTGGTTGATCGGTAATAATAATGATCGGAACGGGATTTTTAACATTTGTTGAATGAAGTTCTCGTATAATTTGTTCTGTTTTCTTGCTCCAATTGCAAATAACAATATGATCGCGAAAACCAGCACGACCCAGATTCAATCGTTCTCTGTTACTTAACGTTTGCTCATTCTTAAGGCTTGTTTTGAAGTTATCTTGCATAGTTATCCCTTTCATTTTTGATTCTCTTGTTCTTAAACTCTTATTGTGTTTTTCATTTACGTTTGGTTCATCATAAGCGATAATTATCATCTTATCTAATCTTTTGAGCCTATAATCTTTGCCATATTCACAGTTGTTTGACGATGGATTTATAATATATCTACCATTGCTATTTTCATCATGATTTATTCTGTTTTCGGTTGAATTTGCCACCTGATAACCAATAATTATAAAATCCTGCGCCAGAGATTCTAAATGTAAATTTACAACTTCTCGATATGAATTACCAATAATATTGCCATCGTATATCTCTGCTAAATCTTTCATCGGTAACATATATATTTCGTTTGAATCTAGGGAAACGGAAAGAAGTTCGTAGAATACTTGAGAAACTCCCGGAGTTAAGATACTCTGCGATAATAAACGTGTGCTGTATTGATTAACATCGATAATCTCACTAGCATGTGCTCTTTTCAGGTGTTTCAAATATGAAGAATCTTTAAGTTCTACTATAGTGTGTTTTTCAGATAATTTTAATGCCGTTGTAATTAATTTAGAATTTACTGCTTGAGGCGCATTTTCTTCCATATCATCAGCTAATATAATGACTGATTCAGCCCTATCCACATCGGCTTGAGACAGTATTTTCTGTTCGGTTGCTTCTCCTTCTACTCCCCAAACGTTTTTATATTTTTTCTTGCATAATATAGGTATTTTCCTTGCACCATTTGATATCACTAGTATAGGCCGATTTTGTTTTATTGAACTATAACTTAATTGCCCAATAATCCCTTCTAATTTTCGACTATCTCCGCAAATAATATAATGATTTTTGAATTGTAGGTGAAGAGGTTTTTGCTTTATAAAATGTTTATCATTAAAAGCCTCTATCAGAATGGGTACTAAATTAGCAGTAAAAAAACCAACTATTATAATACCGGTAATTAATAGCAGAAATGTTATAATTTTACTATATGAACTATCCGGAACATAATCTTCAACTCCACTTGTCAAAAAAACGATAACATTCCAGTAAGTATCAGGGTAGTTCTTAAAATTTTCGTTTAACCATGCGGTTCCATCTCTGTGATATAAATACTCTGATATATATATAAGATTCGAGCCAACTATCCATGACACAAGCATAGTTGATAATATCTTCCCCAATCGAGGAAGTTTATATCGTTCAATGAAATAGCGCAGGAAAAAAATAATATTGCTAATCTTGTGTTTAAAGTTTCGCAAAACTTCATCCTCAAAGCATACTAATAATGTTTGACCACCTCTTAAGCCTGATTGCAGGGCTTTAAATTATAATTAAGAGCGTTATCATGAAGCCCTTGGGAATGAAACGCCTGATTATGTTATACATTGGAAGGAAGAAAATGAGACTTGAAAGAAGGCAGTTGCTTAATAATTAAACTTATGAAAAACGTATATCATTCAACCTGAGAATGAAGCCGAAATCTTTAGCTTAATTATTACCTAAACTATGCCAAATGATTTGACAACGTAAAGGACCCCCTGAGAAAAGATATTCGGCACCACAGAGTCTTATATCTTTCTCAAAAACAAGGAAAAAACAATTGACGCCAATCGATGGGGGCACTACAAATTTGTAATATCTCTACCTCCCATAAGTATTGATGTATTGAAATAATCAATACCATACAACATATTACAGTTATCTATAAACTAGAAGAGAACAACACTGAAATCATTTCATTAGCTCAAAACAATTTGAAATTTATCTGATTTACGCTTATCCAAAACAGTTATGCTAATGGGTTTAATTCATTTAATAATCTTTCTACTATACTTTTATTATTGTCATCTAATATTTTACTATCCATATAGGCATAAAGTCGATCGTAAGCATCTTCTTTTTGCTTTTCTTGTTCAATCTGATTTGATAGCTTATTCCTGATACTACTGCCCTTAAAACTATTTATGAACTCAACGATTTCCTCGTATGATTTCCCAATATTTATATCTTTAAAATAGAAGGTCTTTTCTTTTTCCTCTATCAAACCAAATGCTTTTCCTAGGCAGGCAAGTTCCATTACATCATCTGCTTCATCACTATAATTGCAAACAGATGGAAACAAATCTTCCGGTTCCCATTCTTGATTTATATATAGCTTGTTTTTCTCCTTAATCTTTGAAATAAGTTTTTTCCCATATCTTATCAAAGAAATATGAAATGCGGGAAATCCTATTTTTAACTTGGAGATAGCAATTTCATATTTATTCTTTATACTATAAAATTGAGTATCTTTATATCCATGTTTTATCAGGATCTCTTTTGTAAAAGAGGTTTCAGGATCTTCAACCCCAAGATGGGTTAATGGCAGTGAACAATCCAATCCTTTTTCAACCTCTAAAAAAATATGTGCCTTTCCCGCATTGTGGAAATTTACCAATTTTTTCTCTGTTTTTATCCCGCCGCATTCCTTCCCTTTATTCTCACTTTCTCTAAAAAAATCTTCTATGGATTTTTCTCGTACTGGCTGAAAAACATCTTCGGAGAAATTATCTAATTCTGAGAACAGACTATTCAACCCACCTTTTTTTCTGAAATCCTCAAAATACCTTGAAAGTGACTTCTCTTTAAGAAATCTTTCCGTTTCAATTGTAAGCCTAGCATTTTCTTTAATAAACCTAACTAAATCATTCTTTGTCACGACACTCCGAACAAACAAGGAACATGGAAAAGTAATGTTTTCCCATGCCGCTTTTTTTTCTTTAGAACTCTGTATGATATTTTCTATAAAAGTTTGGAGCTCAGTTTCTATTTTTATTATAAATTTTTTATACTCTTTTACCTTTTCAAAAAGTCCTCCATGTAAAAAGTGCTCAAATCTGGTTATAAAAGTCTGATTATAAAGTTCCTGACACTTGAGCAATGAATTTATCTTGTCATCTTTCAGGGAATTAAATTCGGATAAAGTCTTTATTATATCTTTGGTTATTCCCTTCCTAAATTTCATAAACGCCCAGATGCCATAACCAATGAGCCCTAAAAAGTAGAAACCTCCAGCAAAAAGATAAAAACTGCCGCCAGCTATAAGCGCTCCGAAGAAAGGTATATTGAGGATGGCAAAAAAGACTACTAGGAACGCCACAGTACCTCCAAGTGGAAAGACTATGAATAGCCTCGTTATGATTTTCTTCCGTTCTTCATAGAGTTCATTAAGTTTTTGCTTTTCCTCTCGATATTTTGCATCAATCTTCAGAAGATCAATTTTGGTTGTTTCAATTTCTTCCTCTACTTTTTCCACCAGATCGTTAAGAAGTTTACGTCTTTCAGAGGGTTCATCAATTTTGGAATCAAATTCTTTTATTTCCTTATCGAGTTCACCATATTTTTTCTCTAAGGCTTTTATCTCTGTTTCAGCATTCTCGATTCTTTCTGTTAGCGGTTTATCTCCTGTGCCTTCCGTCGATGACGGTGTCTCCTTTTTATTCTCCGATTTTATTTCAATAGGAGAATCTTTTTTTGCATCTTTCGGGACTTCTTCAGATGCCTTCTTTTCTTTTAATTCTATTTTGAGCTTCTTTATATGAGAATGTTTATTATCAATATCTAGTTTCAAACCAACGAGTATTTCTCTCTTACTTTCAATAGCTTTGTCAAAAAAATTTTTTACCACTTTCTCAATTTGGTCAAAATTAAATTCCTTTCCGACAATGTTTCCTGTTGTATATAAAGATTTTTTATTTAGAAGTACATCCAGAAATGCTTTACTATAATAGACCCCCTTATCTATGGAATCTATCCCATTATTTATGACATCAAGTAATGTCCCCTGTTTCTCCTTGAAGAACGATCCTCTCCTTAACGATAGCTTTCGATTCATCGCGGTAACATCATCTTTATCAAAATCTTTTACCTGTTCTTCTATATCTTTTATAAAACTATCAACTACAATATTTTCATTCATCTTACCTTTATATTTGAAATCCACCCAGATTGTGTTTCCCTCATTATCTTTATATAATTCCTGAGACAGTTTGTAGTTGACGTCAAACTTGTTCTGAAGTAAGAACTCTTTTACATCGGCATTAATATATTCTCTCTCAAACCTTCTTGGTTCAGTTGTTGCACCTGTTAAATTAAGAATAGTAAAGGTCAAAAAATCTGAAAGTCCCCTCATTACCCTGTCAATAGGAAATACAAGCTTATCAAGTCCAAAAGAGCTGTATCTTGTAGCCTTGCCATCGACTTTATTTAATAATATCGTTGAAAAACTGATATCAGATGCTATTTTTTCTGAAAGGAGTAAGAAAAGAACTTCACTAATCATGGGTATAAGTTCCTTATAAGAACCTATCTCAATGGCTTCTTCATTCTTTCCTGTAAAGAGATAAGCAAAACTGAAGGGGGTTTGATCCTTAGATGATATAAGTTCGGGGTTGTTGGCTACAACGTCGAGTTCCTGCAAACAAGGGTAACTTCTGCTATAGGCAAGTTCATTCTTTTTGTAATCGTCAAAAAGGTCAGGGAAGAAGCCAAGGATATTAGTTTCTATGAGCATATTCCTGAATCTACCAGTTAGAAGATATTGGAAAAAGCCGAGAAAAGGAACAATAGATGTTGAACCTATGGGATCAAATAGGGTAGAGATAAGAAACAGTTCTATCTTTTCTCCTATTTCATATCCTTTGTCCTGAAGATCAAGAACGATTTCCTTTCTCCGTAGATTTTCTATCTTATCAGCGAGGGCATCTTCGATTTTCTTTTCATAGTTCTGAATTACTTCAAAATTAACACCAAAATTATTGATAGAAAGCTCTGTTTTTAATCCTTCGCACTTAAACAGAGTTTTGCTTTCTTTAATATCCCGGCATTCGCCATTTTCTTCAAGAGTAATGCATGATATAACCTGTTCTAAATCTCTATATTTCTCGGAAAGGATAGCAGTATATATTCCTTGAGCAATCTCTGAACCATATTTACCCAATCCAACAAAAATTACAGGTTTAAATTTTTGTTTCACAAGAATCTTCCTTTATCTTCAAAAAACTCTCGCCAAAAAAAGCTGGATTAAGCCTCTTATTGCAAGACCATGGTTTTGCTCTACAGTTAAAATTTAAAGTTTACTCAAGGATAGAATTGATGTAGCCTTCTATATCATTGAGTTCTAACTCAATCTGGTTGCGAATCTCTTTACCAAATCGTGTTGCCTTTTTCTCTATCTCATCCCCATAATTTCTCAAGGCTTCTGCGACTTTATTGTTACCTAAGTCCTTGATTATTTTATCAATGTTGTCGCCTGCCTCGTCAACATATTCTGAATTATCAAGAAATGCTTTCATCGCTTCAGCTCTTCCTTGTTTCAATTTAACTTTGAAATCATCTAACTTTTTCCCTTTTTTCTCAGACTTAAAGTAGTAATGCTGCCCTGTCTTACATATGAGATTAAATGGTTCTGCAAGACCAAGAGACCAATATATTCTAACTTCATCTTCCTCTGCGCTGGGAAAGAGAGAGGGAAGTCCTTTTTCCCAATCTTTATGAATGTGATAGCAAAATGGTTTATTTGGATTTATGTATTTTTCTCGGTATCTTGGCATATTACTTACTACAAATGCAGGGACAGCAGCCTCAACCTTAAAACATATTACTCTCTTTGGGTCACCAGTCCCAATAACAGCAGGGTCGTACGGCGAGGCTATTGCGGTCCGTATTTCTTCAGGGACAAAGACAGATTTATTGGGGTTCTCTACACCAAATAGGTAGATATTTTCGGTCTTCTTGTCCACCGACACAAAACCTTGATTGTATTGCCATAGAGGTGAGGCCATTTTATCCAGCAGCCCTATGTACTTCATCCTTTCACTTTGAGGAAGTTCCTTTAAGATATCATCAAGTTTCTTGTTTTTTACCTCCTGCACTTCCTTCTGGGAGTAGCCGTATTCTAAAAGAATCTCTTTCACTTTGCCTACTCTCATTTCTGCCAATTCCAACATATCCATTTGTTTATCATTTCTTAACCAAATTAAAAAGTCGTTTGATTCCATATTAGGTATTTCTTCTTTCAGATTATCAGGTTTCAACTCTAGTACAAAGGGTTTAGTCTCCTTTTTTTCTTGTTGTTTTTGTTGAATATCCTGATTCAGTTCCTGTGTGAGGACGCTACAATAATTGGAAAAAGCATCAAGTTTCTCAATCCATTTGTTTGCCTTGTCAATGATAAACGCAAAAAACTCTATAGCCCTTTCTCTTCTCTCTCTTTCAAGAATAAAGGTTGCTTCATTGTCTACCAGTTCCTTATATTTTTTCAAAGCATTCCCTATAGCAACTTTAGCGCCAAAGATTTTTTTAGAAGCCCTCTCTGCTTCCGACTTTGCAAAATTAAACTTTTGCGATATTTCTTCTTTTAGTTTCACATACTCATTTCTCTCCTCGTTCATTTCCTTCTTAAATTCAGTAAGTCTTCCCACGAGGGCATAAAGAAAGTTCTTGGACAGCTCAAGTCCTTGAGGCGTAGATAGACGATTAATAAGCTCTTCATTTAATTCCTTTAGTTTATCCTTCTTAAACTTAGCAAGGTTCTCTTTTGCCGCTTCACTAACATTTTTCTGAATACCGTTCAAATGTGCCTTTCGCTTTCCAATTGTTTGATTTACTCTCTCCTTATTAAAATCTGGGGGCAGTGGGAATTTTCTGAAATCTCCAGCTGCTAAAATACTATTTATTACATCATCCGCATCATGTTCTTTTATCCCTACTCTTTGAATGAAATCATCTGTAAACTCATTAACACGTGAGATATCGCCACCCAAGAAGGTCTTCTGGACTACACTTAACGCTATTCCTTTAGCATAAAGGTCGGCAAACCAATCACCTGGATATACAAGTTCACTGATCCCGAAACTACTAAAAACAGTAGGCTTACCAAACCAGTTTTTACCCAACAACTGTGCTTCTAAATTATCTATAATATCAGTAGCTTTTTTACCTGCTGAACTGCTTTGAAGAAATAATCCCATCCCAAGGAATTCATACAGGTCATTTATATTATTATATACCGTCCCATTTCTGTTCATATTATTAATCAAATATACCGCATTAAATAATCCTCCTTCTATTTTTCTCTCACGTCCTCCAAATTTATACCTATGAGTCCCATCATCAGTAAAGAAATAGTTTATCTCCTTAATTGTACCGAATGCGTTTGGCTCAACATTATCGGTAGCTGGCTTGCCAACGAATATGTCTGGGAGCAACAAATAACCAATCAATTTATCTGTGGATTCCAAATTCTTCCTGGCAAGACATGCTACATCTATAATACTTCCTGCGCCCGTGCCTCCGGAAATAGAGCAGATTATGTTAACAACAATATTGTCAGAGGTATCGCCAGAACGTTCTACTCTATAGTCCCTAACGCTACTAATTAAACCATCTATCTTTGCTTCAAGAGGAGCAGCGTTAGCAAATACCGCTAATCTTCCTAATGGTCTTACCTGTTTTGCTCCACTCGTTAAAGCAAACTTGGGGACTTTATTAGGAATCCATTCTTTCACTTCAGCGTTTGTCATCAAGTTGCCGGGACTCCTTACTTCTATTTTGAGAAATTCTCCCGGATCAAGTTCTATCTCTCCTTCTTTTGTCTCAAGATGGTCCTTATCAGTAGTATCTATCACAAGAAATTTTATCATCGATGGAATTTCGCCGTAAGTATCAATAAGCTTTTTTTTCATATTTAACACTGATTTCATACCAGTACCACCCAAGCCGATTACAGCTGTCTTTCTAAGTACATTAGCCATATTTCTATCCTCCAGGAATTTATTCTCTGATTAATGAGAAACTGGTAACTGTTATTGTATAATTTCCAAAAGTTATGATGTCACCATCAAAGAGTCTTTCTTCTCCGATAATTCTGTTTTCCTTTGGTTCATCTGCTTTCTTTAGACTTACTTCCCCGCCTGTTACCTCATCAAGTACTGCAAAAATCCTAACCCCGTCCTTTACTGCACGGATTGTAAAGCTTGTTTGAGCATCTTGGAAATATTCTCCATCTTTTCCAAGTTTTATCTCCGTTCTTCCGGCAAGATCAATTTCATTACTCTCAGGTTTTCTAACATCCAGTTTCAAATCAGAAATAACTGGTGGTTTAAATTTGTTTCTTATCGCAAAAAACGCTCCGGCAACTATGCCGAGTAAGATTAATACCCATATCCAGGGCGGTAAAGGCTTCGAAGGAATCTCAAATGACCAATTAACAGACTTAATATTGGGTGCATCTTGTTTATTTTCCAACCCTTTACCCGTAATTGTTATATCCGCGCTTTCAATGTATAGTTTTCCTTTATATTCTCCAGGCTTTAGATCTTTATTGGCAACTACTTTAAATACAACTTCCTTCTTTTTGGGCGAAACAGTTACGTATTCGTTTTTTTCATCATTTATTGTTAGATTATCCCCAGTCAGAAGAGAGGGATTCTCAGGTGAAAGATCATAGTATATTTTTAAAATTCCTCCTTTTTCCCGGGCTTCGTTATTGTATCGTAATAATAATTTTTCAATGGAAACAACATCAGATTCTTCGTATATATTTAATTCGCCAAAGTTAATGGGATATTCCTTACCATCAGGAAGCGAAATAGCGGCGGTTTTGGGGGGATTATATAGAAACTTTGCATTAATAGTATCCGGTACAATAGATACAAAAGGTTTATTAGTTGTTAATTCAATTTTGAATTCATGAAGCCCTTTACATTTAGGTTCATTATGATCGAAGTTTATAAGAGTTATCTCTAAATTAACTCTTGCCATTGGTTTAAATTTTTTTGAAGGAGAAACTTGAACTCCCAATGATTGTGAAGACAATTCTGGGAATTTAGCAGTTGCCTTAAACATAAGGTCTTGGGGCATTTTGTCTTTATCGGGCAAACCCAACAATACAGTTCTTTTGACGCTCCCTTTTTCCCAAAGGTTGCCAAAATCTATGGTGGAAAATTTATTCTCGATAAATAATGGAGCGCCTTCGCCTCTGTCTGTTCTCACAGTTTTCGCACGTTTTGTATTGCTTACTGCTTTTTTATCTTCATCAGAAAATTCACTACCCAGTGTACAGAGATATAACCACCAATCATGTTCTCCTCTTTTAAGACTATAGTCCTTCATCACGCTTTTCATTGTGTGTGGACCGTTACGTTCGGTATCTTTACCGTCGGTATAAAGAAATATCTTTACAATATGCTTTTCATTGGGATGTTTTTCTCTAAATTCTTTCATTTCACCAATGGTCTTTGCCAGTGAACGGTAGATCCAGGTTTCATTCCCCTCTGCCCTTAAATTCGTAATATAATCCTGGATGTTCGCGACATCAGATTTCTTTTCAATCTTAAACATCTTCGGATCATGAACACCAGCGTCATAAGGATAAATAAAAACATTCGCTGGAGGTTCAATATTCTTTTGAAGATAAGCGTTTATTGTTGATTTTACTTCAGGGAAAATTACAACATTGCCACTGCCATCTGGCAGGCCTACCATTGATCCTGAAGTATCAAGTAAGAACACATAATCACTAATTTGCGTGTTTTGCTGAGAAGAAGCCCGGATAGGAAAAAGTAGTATTATAGTCAAAAAGAAAAAAATCCATTTACGAAAATTCATTGTTAAATCCTTTTTGATTTGGTTTATCTATTGTGAGTTATCGCTTTTTTGTGAGCCTTACATCCGATACATCTCTAAAACAATAGGCATATACTATTGCCGTCCATAAGTAAAAAGATTTCCTTGCATCAATCTTTAGGCAAGGATTCCACCTGTCCTACCTTATCCTTTATCTTCTCTTTTAACTTATCTGTGTCTTTACCCGTATAATGGAAGTATGCGACATAGATAAAAATCAAAGCAATGATGATGATAAATAATTTAAATATTTTTTTTACAAATTTATAAACTATTGAAATAGATAATATTGCAGCGATTGCGATATAAATAGGATTACTGATTATAACCTTGTAAATATTTTCCATGCTTCAACCTACAATTCCCATCAAGCTATCTAAAAATGTAGCCATACCGGAAGTCGAGTAAATTCAGGATATTACTCATTGCCTGGTATTACATAGTTTTTGAACACCGAAGCAAAAAAGGTCTCCTTTACTTATTCGAGTAGTTTCTCCAAATCCTTTTTTAGTTTTTTGAGTTGTTCTTTCTTGCCCGATCGCTCTAAGTGATCTAAAAAAGCATCAGCTTTCTTTTTTATCACAGGTTTAACCTGCTCACGATATAGCTTATACGAGTCTTCTCCCAGTTTTTGGCTTTTATCAAGTAGTTCTTCCAGTGATTTTTGGAGGTCTTGTCCCTCAGGGGACTCGGCATAGGCATCTAACTCTTTGATTAACCTTTTATTAAGCCCGGTAAGATTTTTCATGGAACTTTTTAATATTTTCCCACCTTTTTGAATCCAATAACTCATTTTAGAAGTTCCTTTAATTATTGTGTCTGAAGCTATTGGTTCGCCAGGTTTTGGGGGAGGTATAACATCAATATAAGTATCTCCTGTTCCAAGAATTCCATCATGAGAAAGGACAAACGTTGTTCCCATTGTGATCATTTTTCTGTATTTGGGAAGAACTTCAATCTTGGCGACTATTTTTTGCTGTTCATTTAATTCCACTTCGGATACTTCCCCTATTTTAACTTCTTTCATCATTAAGGGAGCTTTCGGTTTCAATCCATCGGCCTGATCAAATGTTATAATAAGATCTAATCCACTCCAGGCATCACATCCAAGAAAGAAAAATACCACAACTAAGATGCTAAAAAAGGTTTGCCGCTGTTTTTTGTATAGAAGGAATATTTTCATAAAATAAACTCTAGAGAAAGAAGAAAATCATATCCAATAAATTGTCATTAAATAACTCATGAATCGGATATGACTTTAAAGAACAATTGACAGTATATTTTTTAAAATCTATCAATTAAATCAGGAAAGCAATATAAAACATTAGGCAGGATTTCAACTTTTCGCTCATCGGTTGTAAAACAATCCTAGCCCGAATAATAAGTTTCATAGGGCAGGTAAGCCTACAAAAAAACGAAAATAAGGGCTTAACCACCACTATACTTTTTCATTGGAGTCCAACAAGTTGAAATTTAAGGTAAAAACAAGCTAACAATAAATATCATAAATGTCAAGTATTTTTTATTACAACTATCTCCAGTCATTATTGAATTTTGCAAACATTCAGATATTATGGATTCTTTCATTAAGAATCAGAAAAGTTGTTTTTGCCGATTTTTAGATCATGTAATGTTCTCCGATTTTGTCAACAGACACATATCAGTTTAAGTTGCAGTTAATGAAAATGCATTTGATTTCCACAAAACAGGTATAAGTATTTGACAAAATTTTCTCTTTTTGCTAGATTGATATATAAAGTTCACTTTTCATAGGAAAAGTAAACTTTTTTTCTTTGTCTTCCTGCATAAAAGATCATCCTTTCCCCTCCTGAACATACCGAAATATCTGGAAAATCCGAGTTTCAACAAAAACCATTTTTCAATTCTTTTCTTTTTCAATTTTTCTTCCTTTTAAAAAGTCACTCCTTTCCCCTTTTGTGCCTTATCGTCGAAAAGTTTATATATTCCAGCTAATAAATCCATCAGATGAAACTCTTTAAGAAGTTCATCTATCCTATGATCCGTGAACTTCCAAAGAAATCATTTGATTGGATTATTAGCGAGGACAAGATTTTTTTAGAAGACGAAATAAAAACACTCAGAAAATTTTGCCAGAAGCGAAAAACAAAAGCTATCAAGGAGAAAAAACTTCAACCTGTCCGTGACTGGTTTATGGTTGAACTTGGATTATTGACCGGCCTGCGTGTGCAGGAAATGACATACCTGCAAATTAGAGACATTATTATTGACAGCCAGCACGCATCAATCTTTGTCAGGCATGGGAAAGGAGGCAAAAAAAGAACTGTCTGGGTAAACGATGAATTCAAGCGCAATTGCAGGAATCAGCAAGTTCAGTTATTTTCCCCTGATGTCGATGATCGGTATCGATCAGGTGGTCAGCCCGAGACTCTCGGCGATAAACACCATTTTGAAACATA
>NZAZ01000050.1 GCA_002686255.1 Rhodospirillaceae bacterium | reverse complement strand
GGCATAAGGTATTGTAATTCCTCATCCTGAGGAGCCGGCCAGCGGACGGCGTCTCGAAGGATTGTTGGAGAAAATCCACTTTTTCAGCAACCTGCTAGCTCGGAAGTTGCGGCAAAAACGCCAGGATAGTGACGATCCCAGACTCAATGAAATTATCGACGAGATCGAACTCAGGGCCGAGGTCGAAGTGGCCAAACCGACCCGTGATCCGAAGGGGGTTTTTTAGCCCGACTCGTTTGGTTTCAGATTATATTAGTGTTTTCAAAGCTCTAGTTGGTTTCCCCTGGGTGAAATTGCCTCTTGCCGTACGCGTCCGCCCCCCCTATATTCCGGCCTCGAAAATAAAACGATCTAGGAGCCCAAGAAGGATGAACGTCACCCCGCCGCCGGACTACAAGCCGACCAAAAAAGAATCTTTTATGAATAACCAGATGCGGGAATATTTCCGGCAGAAACTTTTCGCCTGGAGAGATGAACTCCTCAGTGAATCCAACGATACCCTCCAACATCTTCAAGAAGGCGGCAACCTGGAGCCCGATATTGCCGACAGGGCGTCGATCGAAACGGACAGGTCACTGGAACTCAGGACCCGTGATCGCGCCCGCAAGCTGATTGTCAAAATTGATGAGGCCCTGGAAAGAATCGAAAAAGGTTCCTACGGCTACTGCCTGGAGACAAGCGAACCGATCACCCTTTCCAGGCTGGAAGCCCGGCCCATTGCCACCCTGTCCGTCGAGGCCCAGGAACGTCACGAGCGGATGGAAAAAACCCATCGCGACGAATAACCCTTTCTTCGCGTTTCCTTCCATTGGCGGCAAAAAAAGAGGCCGGTGCAAAAGCGCCGGCCTTTAAAGTTGCCGGGCGGTTAGGGTCAAGACTTATTATTAAGATCGGAGGGGCCAGCGACCGCCGATCTCAAGAAGTTGTTAACCAACCCAATCTATATTTCCCAGCGGCGGAGCTAACGACGTGAGGCCTGTAGTATCACAGGAATCGGGCGATGGCCGCCGAATAAGACCTGGAAGACGAAGAGCCTAAAGACGAGGATGGAGACGAGGATGATGAGACACCCGACAAACCCGGCGGCAAGAGGAAACTCCTCCTCATCATTGCCGTTGTTTTGTTTAAGGAAATGCTTGTCCAATAGGGCCTTCATGTAGGCCAGGAACCATATTGTCATGACCAGTCCTGCCGGCGAAAAAGACCAAGGCGCCCTGGCTGCCGAATGGGAAGCCTCCATGAAAGGCGGTCACGCAGGCGGTGGCGATGAACAGGACGATCTCGCCGCCGAATGGGAATCCATGGTCGGAGAGGGCGATGAAGGCGGCGCCCGTGAATCGACGCCGGTCCTGAACCAGGAAGAAATCGACAGCCTTCTGGGGTTTGACGAAGAGCATGAAGAAACCGGAGAAAAATCCGGCATTCAGGCGATTTTGTCGGGCCCCCTTGTTTCCTACGAACGCCTGCCGATGCTGGAGGTCGTCTTCGAGCGTCTGGTCCGCCTGATGTCGACGTCGCTGAGGAATTTCACCTCCGACAACGTTGAGGTTTCGCTCGACAATATTGCCTCGATCCGCTTTGGCGATTACCTGAATTCGATCCCGCTGCCGGCCATGTTGAGCGTATTCAAGGCCGAGGAATGGGACAATTTCGGACTCATTGCCGTCGATTCATCCCTGATTTATTCGATCGTCGACGTGCTTCTCGGCGGCCGCCGGGGCACGGCGGCAATGCGTATCGAGGGCCGCCCCTATACGACCATCGAACGTTCGCTCGTCGAACAGATGGTTCATGTCATGCTCGGCGACCTGAGCGCCGCGTTCGAGCCCCTGAGTCCGGTGACTTTCCGTTTCGACCGCCTGGAAACAAACCCCCGGTTCGCCACCATTTCCCGGCCTTCCAACGCCGCTATCGTGACCCGGCTTAGGATCGACATGGAAGACCGTGGTGGCCGGTTGGAGCTGCTGCTGCCGTACGCGACCCTGGAACCGGTTCGCGAATTGCTCCTGCAAACGTTCATGGGCGAGAAGTTCGGCCGTGACTCCATCTGGGAAACCCACCTGGCGGAAGAGCTGTGGCTGACCGAAGTAGACCTGGAAGCCGTCATCGACCAGCAGATCATGCGCCTGAGCGACGTTTTCGATCTCAAGATCGGCTCGCGGATCATGTTCAGCGCCACCCCGGATTCCTTGGTATCGCTGCGTTGCGGCGATGTTCCGATGTATTCCGGCAAGATGGGCCACAAGGGCAACCAGATCGCCATCAGGATTGAGGATAGAATTGAAAATAAATCTCGAACCTAGGGTCCAAACTCATTCAGGTTGCGAGCTTTGGTTTGGTGCCAACAGGTAAGGAATTGTCGTGACCTATTCGTTAATCGTCGATCTTTTCGTCGCCGTCCTGCTGGTCGTGACCATTGGCTATGCCATTGTCATCAACAAGCGGTTGGGAAAATTAAGAGGGGACAAGGCGGAGCTTGAAAAACTCGCCGCCACGTTCGGCGAGTCCACGGTCCGTGCCGAAGACAGTATCGAAAAGCTGAGAAACACGGCGGATATGCTGCGGGACCGGATGGAAAAGGCGGAAGCCTTGGGCGACGACTTGGCGTTCCTTATCGACCGTGGCGGCCAAGCGGCGGACAAACTTGAGGATCTAGTGCGCGCCACCCGGGATAAGGTCGGAATCGGCCCGCGGCCGGTGCCCGAAAACGCCAACGCCGATGTCGATAAAGGCGATGGCCCCTCCAGGTCCCTTACGGCCCGCCCCGACGGGCCGGCGGCGGCGTATGCGGACGATGATTGGGTAAAATCCGAAGCCGAACGGGAACTGCTGAAAGCGATCAGATCGTCGGGATAAGCATCATTCGCCCGGCTTGGGGCCGGGCGTGCGATTTGGGTTGAGGGAATGACGATGAAGAGAATCTTTTCAAGGATAAGGTTCCTGCCACTCGCCATCTTTGCCGCGACATTGATGTTGACGGTAAAAATCGGCGACATCTGGGATCGGTTTGACGGGCTCGTTAACGGCACCATCCAGGTGGCCGAGGCGGTCGCCCAGAGCGCCGAGGAAAGCGCTAAACCGGCGCCTGGGGACGGCCAGGCCCGGGCGACGGACGCCGCCCGGCCCGCGGACGGAGAAAAAACCGCCGAAGAGGCCGTCCCGGCGGCGTTGAAGGACAAACCCCAAGGCCAAATGTCGAAGATGATCATCGATGACCCGACGCTTCTGACGCAGGCGGAAATAGACCTTTTGCAACAACTGGCCGAACGCCGCCAGGTCCTGGAATTCCGGGAACGGGAACTTGAAATCCAAACCGGACTGTTGGCGGCGGCGGAATCCCGGATCGACAAAAAGGTCGAAGAGCTCAAGGTATTGCGTGAAACCATCTCCGGTCTGATCAAGACCTTAGACGCGCAACAGGACGCAAGGATTTTGCGTCTGGTTAAAATTTACCAAAGCATGAAGCCCAAGAAGGCGGCGAGGATTTTCGAGAAACTTAATATGGATATTTTGCTCAAGGTCGCCGAGCGGATGAAGGAACGCAAACTGGCCCCCATCATGGCTAAAATGAACCCCGACAAGGCCCGTGAGATGACCGTCGAACTGGCGCGGCTTCGCCAATTGCCGGCGGCAGGCGAACAGGCCGGAGGTTAAGAGGCGCAACCTCGGATTCGTAGCGGTTCCGATCCATTTCCGGCATGGGGATATCATGCCGCTCCTTGGTATGAGGGGGAGAAAGCCATGGCCATCGACATGAACCTGAAGGTGCTGATCGTTGATGATTACAAAACCATGCTCCGGATTCTGGCAAACCTGTTGCGGCAATTGAAATTCACCAACATTGAGGAAGCCATGGACGGCTCCGAAGCGCTTAGAAGGCTTCGGGCGGAAAATTTCGGTCTGGTGATATCCGACTGGAACATGGAACCGATGACGGGCATCGAGCTTCTGCGCGAGGTCCGCGCCGACGAGAAATTGAAGCACCTTCCTTTCATCATGATCACCGCGGAAAGCAAATCCGAAAACGTCATCGCCGCCAAGGAAGCGGGCGTTTCCAACTACATCGTCAAGCCGTTCAACGCCGAGACCCTGAAAAGAAAAATGGTCAGCGTGCTTGGCGAATTTTAGTGGATGGAATCCAACATATGGATCCCCTACGACGGCTCCCCAAGTTCATCCGGAAAGGCGCCCGACGCGCGGTGATGCCGGCCCATCACAAGCATCGGGCAACGCATCCGGTGGGCTTGGGAAGCCGCCCCCCCCTTCCCGGGCGTTTTGGAGCGTTTTGGGGGCGTGCTTTGCGGGTCCCCCGGGCCCTGGTTGCGGGCTTTCTCGCCTTGCCGCCGGCGGCGGCGTGGGCCGAACCGGTTCCGGTCAGGGCCGCCCTCGACGACGATTCCGGCCGCGCCGTCATCGTCGGGTTCGCCGGCAAGTCCCCGTCCGCGGCCGATGAACCCGAAGCGGAAAAGCCCGAAACCGCGGCCGGGGAACCGGCGGCAAGGCCGGCCCCGCCCGGTCCCGGCCAGCCGACCAAGTTGACGCCGGTCCGCCCGGCGCCGTCTCCCCAGGGCATCCTCAGCCCCGGCACGCCGCCGCCCTTGCCGCCGCCGCCCGCCACGGTGACGGCGAACGCTTCCAGCGATGACGTAAACGCGGTGACTCTCAGGTTCGATTGGGACGAACCCGTCGGCGCCGCCGTTTTCCGCCGCGCCGGGTTCCTTTGGGTGGCCTTCGACAAGCCCACCGCCATCGATATCGAGCAACTGCGCCAGGCGGGAGGGAATATCATCAAGGGCATTGAGCAGATGGGGACGCCCCGGGCGACGGTGCTGAGGATGGCGACGCTTGCCGGCATCAATCCCAGCCTGCGCCGGGACGGCCTGGCCTGGCTTTTCGATTTCCGCAAACAGCCGATCGAGGCGGTGACGCCGGTAACGGTGAAGGCGCAGCCGGAATCCCCCGTCGGCGCCCGGCTGTTCGTGCCGTTGCCGGAACCGGGCACGCCCATTGGCGTCACCGACCCGGAAGTCGGCGACAATATCGTCATCGTGCCGGTGATTCCCCTCGGCCACGGTACGCGATCGGAATACATCTACCCGCAGGTACGGTTTTTGCCGACATCCCAAGGCATCGTCATCCAGCCGCGTAACGACGATATCCGGGTCCGGACGCTGCGCCAGGGCATCGAGGTTTCCAGCGGCGGCGAATTCCATATTTCCGAGGTGACGCCGGAAGACAAAGCCAACCGCCGCCGGGCGGCGATGAAGCCGCTGACCCGTATCCTGTCCCTGGAGCGGTGGAAATTGAAGAACATCGACGCCTTCAGGGACCGTAAGTACGAACTTGTGGCCGCCATCAGCCAGGCCAAGGGGAACCAGCGCCAAGCGGCGCGGCTCGACCTGGCCCGGTTTTTCTTCGCCAACGGGTTCCATGCCGAGGCCCTGGCCGTCCTCAAGGAGGCGGCCCGGACCCGGGCCGAAATCGAACAGGACCCCGAATTCCGTATGCTCCGGGGCGGGGCCCAATACATGTTGGGCCGTTTGCCGGAGGCCTATAACGATTTCAACCATGAAACGCTGAACGTCATCGATGAAGCCATCTTCTGGCGGGCCATCGTCCGCGCCGCCGCCGGCGATATGACCGATGCGGTCCCGGACCTGGCCCGGACCGGGCGGATCGTCCTGCCTTATCCGAAGGCCCTGAAAACCCCGTTGGGGACGGTGGTAATCCGGACCGCCCTTGAAATCGGCGACCTCAAGCAGGCCCGCCATTTCCTCGAAATCCTGAGGCTGGACAAATTGACCGCGGCGGAAAAAAGCCAACTCGACTTCGAAGAAGGCCGGGTGATGGAACTGGCCGGCGATTTCGACGCCGCCGCCGGCAATTGGGAAAAAGTCATCAATGGCCATCACCGGCCTAGCCGCGCCAAGGCCACCGTCGCGCGCATGGAATTGCTGTTGAAGCTGAACCGGATGACGCCCAAGGAAGCCATCAAGGACCTTGAGAAGCTCCGCTTCGCCTGGCGGGGAGACGAATTCGAATTCACCATTTTCAGGCGCTTGGGAACCCTTTATCTGGAAGAAGGACTGTACCGCCAGGGGCTGGACCGGCTGCGCAAGGCGGCGACCCATTACCGCACCCACGAAGAAGCCATGCAAGTGACGCAGCAGATGTCCGACACCTTCATCGACCTATACCTCAACGACGGCGCCGACGCCCTGGCGCCGGTGACGGCCATCGCGCTTTACGACGAATTCAAGGAACTGACCCCGGCCGGGGCCCAGGGCGACGAGATGATCCGCAAGCTGGCCGACCGCCTGGTCGGGGTCGATCTACTGGACCGGGCCGCGATGTTGTTGAACTCCCAGGTCCGTTTCCGGCTTCAGGGTCTGGAAAAAGCCCGGGTCGGGACGCAATTGGCGCTGGTCCATATCCTCGACCGCAAATACAAGGAGGCGCTCCAGGTGCTGGATGAAACGGCGGCCCCCAACATGCCCGAACAATTGCTGACCCAGCGGCGCCATCTTCGGGCCAAGGGCCTGTTGGGTCTGGACAACCGGGAGCAGACCCTGGCCGTCCTCAAGGGCGACAAAACCCTGGACGGGGAGCTTCTCCGGAACGAGGTCTACTGGACCTCGCGCGATTGGAGCAACGCGGCGCAGTCGCTTCGGCGCCTGATCCGGTATTCACAGGCGAAGCCGGGCGGGGCGCTCGACGAGAAACAGGCCTCCCATGTCCTCAACTACGCCATCGCCCTGACGCTGAGCGGCAACGAAAGGGCGCTCAGCCGGGTGCGCGGCGAGTACGGCGCGGCGATGGAAAAAAGCAGCCTCAAGGACGCCTTCAAGCTGATCGCCACCCCGACCCCCGTCGGGCTGACCGACCCGGCGCAAGTGCCGAACCTGGTCAAGGAGGTGGAAAATTTCCAGACCTTCATGGCCGCCTACCGCGAACGGCTCAAGAAACAGACCCTGAGCGACATGGTGCCGTCGGCGGCGAAGCCCAAGGGCGGGAAGCCTGGCGCCGAACCCGAAGAAACAAAGCAACCGCCGGCGAAAGGATCGGAAACGGAAACCCCGCCGGCCCCCGCCGCCGCCGCAAGACCGTAGGCGCAAGCCCGGCCCTCGGCGGGAAATGAACCCCCATCAGGCCCCCCATCAGGCCCTTGGGGAGGCGGAGTTGAAAGAAATGACCAGGGTGAAAACCGAAAACCGAAGCATCCTCGAATGGCCCCAGGAAGCCGCCCGGCTTCCGGGCAGGGACGAACCAAGCTTCGGCCATGCCGGCGGCAACCTGTGCCTGGATTTTCACGGCGATCCCAAGCGCGCCCGGCTGGTGGTCTTTTCCGACGGCAATCACCACATGGCGCTTGAGGAATGCGTGTCCCGGTTTCTTGACGCAAACCCCGAAGCGCAAGACGTTTTCTATGCCACGACGCCGCCGGCGCCGCTGCTCGCCGCCCTCGAAAAAGGCGTCCTCCACGTCGGCAATCTGTCGATTTCGGCCTCCCCCCACATCTTCATCGGGCCGGGGGAGGTGCTTGACCGGCTGGTCGTGAGGAAGCTGATGGAAAGCCATTTGGCGTTCGCCGAAAGCCGGGGCAACGTCTTGCTGGTCAGGAAGGGCAATCCTAAAGGCATCGGCGGCATCGCCGATTTCATGCGCGACGGCATCACCATCGCCATCTCCAACCCCGAAAGCGAAACCGCCAGTTTCCGGGTTTACGCCGATACCCTGGTGGCCCTGGCCGAAGAGGCCGGGCTCGATTCCGAGGCCCTGAAAACGAGGCTTTCAACGGGGGGCGAAGAAAACCGGGTCGTTTTCAGCGCCGCCATCCATCACCGCGAGGTGCCGGAGCTTCTGGCATCGGGCATTGCCGACGTGGCCATGGTCTATTACCACCTGGCGCTGCGTTTCACCCGCATCTTCCCCGACGTTTTCGACTTCGTGCCCCTTGGCGGAACCCGCGAAGAACCGAAGCCCGGCCCGGCGCACCGGATCACCCGTTACCACATCGGCCTTATCGGCGACGGCGGCGATTGGGGCCGCGGTTTCGCCGGCTTCATGACCGGCGACGAAGCCCAGGGGATTTACCGGAGCCATGGTCTTCGGAGCCCGGTATGACGATTATCGGGCGTGTCCTCGGCCTATTGGGGTTGCCGGCGGACCCTGGCCAACAGGAAATCAGACCACGAAACATGCCTGAATACGGGCAATCCGCCTTTGCGGTAGAGCCAGACGGCACCGTGACGGTCATCCGGGGGCGACGACCAGCGAAGATCGTCGATCTCGCGCACCTCAAGTATTCCAGGGGCCGCGCCTTGATCTCCATTTTTCCCGCCTGCCCTTTGGGGCCCCACCCACTGGGCGGTCCGGTTTTTGCGATTGGGTTTTCCGATCATCACCGTCCAAATGACCGGCTTTTCCGTCGGCGGGCCGAATAGTTTCGAAAAATGCTCGACGATGACGTCGAAATTGCCGGTGGGAAATAGAGTGTGGAACTGGGTCGCCACCTCCCCGTCGTAACGGACGATGGATTTCCGTCCCCGGTAAAGTGTCGTGTGGACCTGGAAGGAGGGGCCGATTTCCCGGGGCCAATCCACGGGCTCTATGCAAAACGATCTCTTCTGCGACGGTTTGCCGACGCAAGTGTGCGCGGCGTCCTTTTGCCACCGTTTGCCGAGCTTCATGGAAGTGCCGATAAAGGGTTCGATGCTTGTTGTTTTTGGAACCGCGGGAGCTTTGACGCCCGGTGAACCGGAGGGTATCGGCTCCGGTATTGGCCGAGGCGCCGGCGCCGAGGTAGGGATGGACGCGGTTTCCCCGGGCCTTGACGCCGGCGGCGCTTCCTTTTCGGGACCGACGGAAAGCATGTCTTGTATGCGGGCGATGATGCCGGATCGGTCCTCCGGCTTTTCCGGAGGCGAGGGTGTGAGCTTTTCCGCCGCCTCACGGACGGGCTCGGCGGCGGGTGCGTTCTCGGGAAGGAGCTTGGGTGTTTCCCGAACGGCCGCTTTGGCCGCCGGTTCCGGTTTTGCCTCGGATTGCGAAGCCGGGTGATCCTCAGGCTCGGTTTCCGGGGAGAAGAAACGGGCGATTTGATCGAAAACGCCGGGACCTTCAGGAGCCTTTTCCTCCTCCGGGGCGGCGATGGCACTGGCGGCGGCTTGTTCCGCCGGCGTCTCGGGCTTGTCTTCAGCGGCCGTTTCCGGGGCCGGCCGGCTTTCTTCCGCCAAAGGTTTGGGATCCGGGGCCTTCGGTTCCGGGTCGGAGGTAAAAAAACCGGTAATTCGGTCAAGGATGCCGGGGCTTTCCACCGGGTCCGTTTTGGGCAAGGGTTCGGGCTTTGTTGCCGTCTCAATGGGTGTGGGCGTGGGCTTGGCGGCGCTTTCAGTGGCCGGCGAAGATTGTGGAGGCTTTGGTGCAATTGGAGCCGCTTCCCGGGCCGGTTCGGGGGGGACGGGTTCGGTTGTCGGCGCCGCCTCGGCGGTTATCGGAGGCGGCGCCGGGAGGGGTAACGGTATTTTTGGCTTCGGCTTCCGTTGCTTGCGCCAGGCCAGAAGATAGTGGGCGATGTTGAAGTAGCCCTTGTCGATGGCGAGGTCGATGACCGTCAGCCCGGCGGCGTTTTCGGCCCTGACGTCCCCACCGTCAAGGAGAATTCGCTTGACGGCGGGGAAGTCGTTGGATCGCACGGCCCGGAACAATTTTTCCGTCTCCGGAGTCATTTCCCCGGCCGCCGCCGGCCGGCCGCCACCGACCACCCCGCCGACGCAGATGGAAATAGCGACAACCGCCAGAATTAATCTGAAACCCTTCCCCATGCTCGATCCCCAATCCGCGTCCATGATAGCAACACCCCAAAGCGGATGGGAGTTAAGTTTCAAACCTCCCGGAGGCATTGGGGATCGGGTGGAAAGACAATTGCAACAAAACGCGATTCGAGTCATGTTTCCCGGCGTCCGGGTCTTCGGGTCCGGAAACGCCGTCAAAGCGGCGAGGAAGGCGGGTGACGGCCGTTATCACAAGGCGGCGATAAAGACGGCCGAAAAATCGCCTTTTCCTGAGGTTGGCTTCTACGAGCGGGGGAATGACATCGTGTTGAAAAGAAAAGGGTTTGACGGGCCGGTGGTGGCGCTGGCGGCCGGTTTTTGGCTGCTGCCCGGCACCGCCATGGCGGAAGGGCTGAGTGGTGGCAACACGGCCTGGATTTTGACATCGACGGCGCTGGTTCTGTTCATGACCTTGCCGGGCCTGGCGCTGTTTTATGCCGGTCTTGTGCAGTCGAAGAACGTGCTTTCGGTGATGATGCATTGTTTCACCATCGCCTGCCTGGCTTCGGTCATGTGGCTGGCCGGCGTCTATAGCCTGTCGTTCGGCGACGGCGGCGGCGCCAACGCCGTGATCGGCGGTTTGGGCAAGGCGTTCCTTTCCGGCGTCGGCAAAGAGGCCATGTCCGGCGATATCCCGGAAAGCGTCTTCTTCATGTTTCAGATGACGTTCGCCATCATCACCCCGGCGCTGATCGTCGGCGCCTTTCCGGAACGCATCAAGTTCAGCGCCGTGCTTCTATTCACCGCCCTGTGGCTGATTTTCGTCTATGCGCCGGTGGCCCATTGGATCTGGGGCGGCGGCTGGCTCGCCGATCTGGGCGTCATGGACTTCGCCGGCGGCCTGGTGGTGCATACCACGGCCGGGACTTCGGCCCTGGTGCTGGCCTTCCTGTTGGGCGCCCGCAAGGAGTTCCCGACGGAGCTCAGGCCGCCCCACAATCCGGGGCTGTCGATGATCGGCGCGGCGATGCTGTGGGTCGGCTGGTTCGGTTTCAACGCCGGCAGCGCGCTCGCCGCCGACACCAGCGCCGGCATGGCGATGCTGGTGACCCATATTTCCGCCTCCACGGCGTCGTTGGTGTGGGTGGTCATCGAATGGGTGAAATTCGGCAAGCCCAGCCTCGTCGGCGTCATCACCGGCATGGTCGCCGGGCTGGCGACGATTACGCCGGCGTCCGGCTTCGTCGGCCCCCTGGGGGGGCTTTGCATCGGTCTGGCCGGCGGGTTGATATGTTATTGGGCGGTCGGCCTCGTCAAGTCGCGCTGGAACATCGACGATTCCCTTGACGTGTTCGCCGTCCACGGCATCGGCGGCATGCTCGGCACCATGATGACGGCGGTGTTCGCCGTTACGGCGCTTGGCGGCGGCGGACTTGCCGAAGGCGTCGGCATGGGACAGCAATTGGGAATCCAGGCCACCGGCGTTATCGCCGTCTTTGTATGGTCGGCGGTTGCGACCTTCGTCATCGTCAAGGTGACGGCGGCCGTTGTCGGACTCAGGGTCAGCGACGACGACATCACCCAAGGGCTCGACGTTACCGCTCATGGCGAGAGCGGTTACACCCTGTGACCTCTTGCAAAGAGGCGAGGAAGGCCGCCGAATTTCCAGGGGGCCTGACCGGGAAACTACAAGAATAAGGAGCGACAGCCATGAAACTGATAATGGCCATCATAAAGCCGTTCAAACTGGATGCCGCGCGCGAAGCCTTGACCGACCTCGGCGTGCAGGGACTGACGGTGTCGGAGGTCAAGGGCTTCGGCCGTCAGAAAGGGCAGACGGAAATCTATCGCGGCGCCGAATACGCCATCGAATTCGTGCCCAAGGTTCGGCTCGATATCGTCGTCGACGATGCCGAGGCCGACCGGGTGGTGGAAGCCATCCGCGACGCCGCCAACACGGATAAGATCGGCGACGGCAAGATCTTCGTCCTCGATGTTGCCCAGGCGATGCGCATCCGCACCGGCGAGACCGGCTCCGACGCGCTTTAGACGCCGTTCCGGGTAAAATCGCCCGGTACGCGAAAAAGGGGGTTCCGGCCAGGGGAGCGCCGGTTCCGGCGTCTTGTTGGGGTTTCCTTGGTATCAACCACATAAAGAGAACCCCATGGCCTACAAGAACATCACCGCGAAAAAGAAAAAAGCCGTCGGCGTCATCACGCTCAACCGGCCCGACGCCATGAACGCCCTTTGCGAGAACCTGATCAACGAGCTGGCCCGGGCGCTCGACGATTTCGAAACCGATCCCAAAATCGGCTGCATCGTGATCACCGGTTCCGAAAAAGCCTTCGCCGCCGGCGCCGACATCAAGGAAATGCAGTCCAAGAGTTATATGGACGCCTATCTGGAGGATTTCATCACCCTGGGCTGGGAGCGCGTGACCCGGTGCCGGAAGCCCGTGATCGCCGCCGTTGCGGGCTATGCGCTGGGCGGCGGGTGTGAGCTGGCGATGATGTGCGATTTCATCATCGCCGCCGACACCGCCAGGTTCGGGCAGCCCGAGATCACCCTGGGCGTGATGCCCGGGGCTGGCGGCAGCCAGCGCCTGACAAGGTTCGCCGGCAAGTCGAAGGCGATGGAGATGTGCCTGACCGGGCGCATGATGGATTCTGAGGAGGCCGAGCGGTCCGGCCTGGTCAGCCGCGTCGTCCCGGCGGCGGAGCTGATGGACGAAGCCATGAAAACGGCGCAACAGGTGGCCGCCATGTCACGGCCGGCGGCGATGATGGTCAAGGAATCGATCAACCGGGCCTATGAGACGACGCTGGCCGAAGGGGTGCGCTTCGAAAGGCGGCTTTTCCATTCCGCCTTCGCCACCGAGGACCAGAAAGAAGGCATGCAAGCCTTCACCGAAAAGCGCAAGCCCGGCTGGAAGCACCGGTGATCCGGGGACTGAGGGGCTAGGCGTGACGGTTTTGGAGCGAGTGAGAGAATTTCTTATCAAAAACTCTCCAATGGCAATCTGCGACGACTGCATTGCTGAGAGGCTTGATCTTAGCATCAGGCAGCATGCCAATCATAAAACGCGGGAATTGGCGTCCATGCCCAAGTTTGATCGGCGCAAGGACACCTGTGGCATATGCGGAAGCGCTAAGAAAGTGATCCGATATGCCTAAAGGACCGAAAGGCGAGAAACGAATTAGATTAAGGAGACACCTTACTTAATTACTTAATTCCGGCGCTACGACGCGCGCCAATCTTGCCATGGGGGATGGCTATATCGGACAAGTGAAAATGTCCATAATTAAGTAAGGTGTCCCCGGAACTAGCCCGGAACTAGCGTTAAATCTCAAAAAGGCCGGAATCTGGTACGTTTAGTACAGATATGCCAATTTCTTCGTCAACATCAATCGAGTTTAACTTATCAGGAGAAAAGTAAATCTTCTTAGTTGATTCCATACTTTGGAGCATAACTTCATCTTTAGAGACCGATTCAATTATAAAAAATTCATTATTTCCTTTGATCTTTGTAGGCTTGTACTGCTCCATCTGTAAGAAACCCAAATATCCGGGAAAAAATTCAATCTCTGCTGGACGGGCGCCAGGTTTATTTTCTGGCCGTTCCTCGCGAGAAGTGGCCCAGTAATCCTTGAGCTCTTCGTAGCGCTGACGCAATTCGGGGTTATTAAGAACCAAATCACGAAAAATCTTGCCGCGCTTTGTAAGGAACAGCATCTCCCGATCCGCATTAACATCCCAAAGACCGAGTGCGACACCTACATCCCACGTTCGCTGATTTCCTTCCATCTGTGAGAAATGGTGACCCGTATCTACATTTTCCTCATAAAGAGTTTCGTCCATAATTGTGAGGTGGTCCCGGAAAATCGGACAGTTGTTTAAGCCGGAATTATCTTTTATGGGAGGGCAACCCGGCCAACGAAGCCAACAGTTCCGGCATCATGGCAGTCGGCGGATCGGTCTTGGCTGATATGGACGCCGCCGATACGGCGATAGTCGAGTTGTTAAACAGCAACGAAGCCAGTGATGTCCATGATATTCGCGGGCAAACGACCCCGTTGGCGACTTACTTTCAAGGATCATTGGAGCAGTAAAATGGCACTAATAATTACGGTAAACATCACAGACGATGAAGAATCGCATCCTGCTGGAAAACTACTTCTTCCCGGCAGACCTAGAGATGCAGATCGAAGCGTTCGTCGATCATTACAATCATCGGCGATACCACGAGAGCATCAACAACCTCACGCCCGCAGACGTCTACTTTGGGCGTGGCCAAGCCATTTTAAAACAAAGGGAAAGGATCAAACTGAAAACGATGGAAACCCGGCGCTTGCAATACCGCAAAAACGCCGCTTAATATAATCAACCAGATGAACCAGGTCCTCCTTTAGATCAGGCCGTTGGTTGTTCCAATTACTATGATGACGGACAAATTTCTCCAACCGCACCGGCATGCCGGCGGCCAAGGCGCTGGCGACGGCGTTGATCCAGTCCGAACAGTACGGCACCCCGGTCGGCGTCGCGCTAAAGGTCCTGGCCCAGGAAAAACGAGACGAACGCATGTCCGCGGCTGAAAAGAAAGCCGCCGCGTTGCCGGCCAAGCTGACGGTGCCGATGATCATCTTCTTCCTGCCGGTGCTGTTCATCGTCGTCATCGGCCCGGCCGCCATGCAGGTCGGTAACTGACCGCCGGGCGCCCCCCCAGGAACACAATTTTTCCTTATGACCGATTTCGCCGATAAGTTTCTTCAGGAAACAACCGATATCGTCGCCGCCCTCGACCGCGCCAAGATCGAGGAACTGACGGCCGGAATGGCGCGGGTCCGCGACGGCGGCGGCCGGCTTTTCATCTTGGGCGCCGGCGGGTCGGCCGGCCACGCCGGCCACGCGGTCAACGATTTCAGGAAGATCTGCGCCTTCGAGGCCTATGCGCCGACCGACAACGTTTCGGAGCTGACCGCCAGGGTCAACGACGAGGGTTGGGAAACGGTGTTCGAGGAATGGCTGAAGGGTTCCCGGCTTGCGGGCTCGGACGCGGTGTTGGTGTTTTCCGTCGGCGGCGGCGACAAGGAAAGGAACATCTCCGCCAACCTCATCGGCGCCCTGGAGTTGGCCAAAGACAGGGGCGCCGCGACCTTCGGCATCGTCGGTTCCGAGGACGGTTTCACGGCCAAGAACGCCGATGTCTGCGTCGTTATTCCGCCGTTGGCGCCTGATCGCCGGACCCCCCACACGGAGGGCCTGGCCGCCGTCATCTGGCACCTGATCGTCAGCCACCCGGCGCTGAAGGCGGCTGAAACGAAGTGGGAATCCATCCGTTGACGGAAGCCATAGGCGGCACCGGCAAAACCATCATCATTGGCGGCGCCGGGTTTATCGGCAGTCATTTCACCGACCGCCTGCTGGACGGCGGGGCGGCCGAAGCGGTCACGGTTTTCGATAATTTCTCCTCCGGGCGCGAATGGCACATCGAACGCCATTTAAGCGATCCCCGGCTCACTGTCGTCAAGGCCGACGTAAACGACGCCGACGCCCTGGCCGACGCCGTGGCCGGCGGGGGCACGGTCATTCACCTGGCCGCCAACCCGGATATCGCCGGCGCCGCCGAACAACCGGCCATCGACTTCGACGAAGGAACGGTGTTGACCCACAACGTCCTGGAGGCGATGCGCCAATCGGCGGGCGGGCGCATCCTCTATGCCTCGGGGAGCGGTGTCTACGGCGATCTGGGCGAAGCCGAAGCCGACGAGGAAACCGGGCCGATGCAGCCGATCTCCACCTACGGGGCGTCGAAGCTGGCCTCGGAGGCGATGATCGCCGCCTATTGCCACCTGTTCGGGCTGACGGCCCGCGTCTTTCGCTTCGGCAACGTCGTCGGCCCGCGCCAGACGCACGGGGTGGGGCTGGACTTCATCGCCAAGCTGCGCCGGGACCCAGGAAGGCTCGAGATTCTCGGCGACGGCCGGCAAAGCAAACCCTACATCCACGTCGACGATGTGATCGACGCCGTCCTTCTCGCCGATGACAAGGCCGAGACCGCCTTCGCCGTCTTCAATGCCGCTCCCGGGGATGCCGTCACCGTCACCGAAATCGCCGACATGGCGGTTGAATGCCTGGGGCTCGACCCTGAAGGCGTCGAGTATTCCTACACCGGCGGCGAACGGGGCTGGTCGGGGGACGTCCCCGTGGTGCGGCTCAATTGCGACCGCCTCCGAAGCCTGGGTTGGACCTGCCGCGACACCTCCCGGCAAGCGGTACGCCGGTCCCTGAAGGCCTTGGCCGAACAATGATCATCACCCGGACCCCCTTGCGGATTTCCATCGGCGGCGGCGGCACCGACCTGCCGTCCTACTACGAATCCTTCGGCGGCTTCGTCATCTCGGCGGCCATCAACAAGTACGTCTACATCACCGTCAACAAGACCTTCCGTCCCGGCTACCTGTTGAAATACGCCAACACCGAACACACCCAGACCATCGACGAGATCGAGCACCCTATTTTGCGCGAGACGCTGCGCCTGATGGAGATCGAGCCGATGGTGGAAACGGTTTCCATCGCCGACGTGCCGGCGGGCACCGGGCTGGGGTCGTCGGGCAGCTTCACCGTCGGGCTTCTGCATGCCCTTCACGCCTATAAGCGCCAGAAGATTTCAACCGAGGAAATGGCCCGCATGGCCAACCACATCGAGATGACCATCTTGGGCGAGCCGTGCGGCAAACAGGACCACTATATCGCCGCTTACGGCGGCCTGACGTGCCAGGAATACCACCCCGACGGCGGCGTCACCATCACGCCGCTGGACGTATCCGAGGCGACGCTCAGGGATTTGAGCGAAAACCTGTTGCTGTTCTTCACCGGCTATAGCCGGGCCGCGGCGGAGATCCTCGAGGACCAGAAACGGAAATCGGAAAAAGGCGATTCCGGGATGAGGGACAACCTGCATTTCATCAAGGACTTAGGCGTAAAGATCAAGGAGCGCCTGGAAGAAGGCGACACCCAGGGTTTCGCGGCCCTGATGAACGAGCATTGGCGGCACAAAAAGGCCCGCTCCGAAAGCATCTCCAACGACCACGTCAACGAGCTTTACGACCTAGCCCGGGACAACGGCGCGCTCGGCGGCAAGCTCGTCGGCGCCGGTTCGGGGGGGTTCCTTCTTTTCTATACGCTGGATAAGCTCCAATTGCGCGCCGCCATGACCGGGGCGGGGTTGCAAGAGATGGACTTCGGCTTCGATTACGACGGCTCGATCGTGCAGCTTTGAAAATAATCATGCAGTGCCTGATCCTCGCCGGTGGTTTGGGAACGCGGATGAGGCCGCTGACCGAGGACGTGCCCAAGGCGTTGATCCCGGTTGCCGGGCGCCCCTTCGCCGACCATCAATTGACCTGGCTGGCCGGCCAAGGGGTGACGCGCGTCGTCTACGGCATCGGCGAAAAGGGCGCCCAGGTGCGGGACTTCGTCGGTTCGGGCCGCCGCTGGGGCCTGGAAGTGGCCTACGCCGACGAAGGCGAGCGCCTGCTGGGCACCGGCGGCGCGGTACGCCTCGCCGTCGATGAGGGGCTGATGGACGGCGGCTTTCTGGTCCTCTACGGCGATTCCTATCCGAGCCTCGACGTCGGGGCGTTGTGGGCGGCGTCCGGCGGCGGGGCCACGCCGGTGCTGAGCGTCTACCGGAACGACGGGCGCTGGGATCGAAGCAACGCCGTCTTCGAGGACGGTTTCGTCACCCGTTTCGAGAAAGGCCGGGCCGATGCCGCCGACATCGGCATGCATTACATCGATTACGGATTGTCGGTGCTGACCCGGGCGGTGGTCGAAACCCATATCCCCGAAGGCCGACCTCATGACCTGGCCCGGGTCTACGGAGCGTTGGCCGAAGCCGGCCAGTTACCGGGGTTCGAGGCGGCGGAGCGTTTCCACGAGATCGGCTGGCCGCCGGGCCTGGCCGACCTGGAGGCGCACCTGGCGTCTATTTCCTAGCGTCCACCCAGGGCCCGGCGCATGGTCGTGCCCATGGCCGAGGCGTCGGGCGCGATGATGGCGCCGGCGGATTTGAGCGCTTCGATCTTGGCCGCCGCCGAGCCCTCGCCGAACACGTCGACGGTGCCGGCGTGGCCCATGCGGCGGTCGGTCGGGGCGTTGAGCCCGGCGACGTAGGCGACTACCGGCTTCGGGGATTTTTCGCGCTTCAGGAACTCGGCCGCCTCTTCCTCGGCCGTGCCGCCGATCTCGCCGATCAGGATGACGCCTTTGGTGGCGTCGTCGGCGAAGAACAGCTCCAGGCAGTCGATGAAATCCATGCCGTAGACGGGATCGCCGCCGATGCCGACCGAGGTCGATTGCCCCAGATGCACGTTGGTGGTCTGGTCCACGGCTTCGTAGTTGAGCGTCGCCGAGCGCGAAACGATGCCGACCCGGCCGGCGGTGTGGGGGCGTTCCGGCATGACGCCGATCTTGCACGCGTCCGGCGTGATGACGCCCTGGCTGTTGGCGCCGATCAGCCGCGACTTGGAGCCTTCCAGCGCGCGCTTGACGCGGACCATGTCCAACACCGGCACCCGCTCGGAAACGCAGACGACGAGCGGGATTTCGGCCTCGATGGCTTCGATCATGGCGTCGGCGGCATGGGCCGGGGGCACGAAAACGGCGGACGCATCGGGCCCGGTCGCGTCGACCGCCGCGGCCACGGTTTCGAAAACCGGAAGATGCAGATGGCTGGTGCCGCCTTTTCCGGGCACCACGCCGCCGACCATCCTGGTGCCGTAGGCGATGGCGCGTTCGGTCAGCCGCGTCGCCGTGGCGCCCGTCAGCCCCTGGCAGATGACCTTGGTTCCGCCGTCAACGAGAATGCCCATGGCTCAGGCCCTTCCCTTGGCCGCGGCGACGGCCTTGTCGGCGGCGTCGGCCAGGTCGTCGGCGAAGATGACGTCGACGCCCTGGTTGCGGAGCGCCAATTCGGCCAGTTCCTTGGCCGTGCCGGCGGCGCGGACGATCACCGGCACATGGCCGTCGGCTTCCTTGCAGGCCAAGGCGATGCCTTCGGCGATGGTGTTGCAGCGCAACACCCCGCCGCCTATGGCGACCACCAGGACGGCCTTCACCTTCGGGTTGGCGAGCAGCATCTTGATGCCGGCGGCGACCTGTTCGCGGGTGGCGACGGGGCGCACGTCCATGAAGTCGGCGGCGTTGCCGCCCCGGTCATTGATCAGGTCCAGGATGCCGAGCGCCAAACCGGCGCCGGTGACCATGACGCCGATGTCGCCGTCCATGGGCACGTAGTTGAGCTCGAACCGCCGGGCCTCGATCTCTTCCGCGTCGACCTCGGCCTCGTGCCAAAGCTTTTCCCATTCCGGGTGGCGGGGCAGCGCGCTGTCGTCGACGATCATCTTGACGTCGAGGGCCAGCAGGTCGCCCTTGGCGGTCACGGCCATGGGATTGATCTCGATCAGGCTGGCGTCGTTTTCGATAAACGCCTTGTAGACCGCGGTCATGATCGAATGGGCGGCGTCCGCCTGCAGCCCCGTCAGGCCCAGGTCGGCGGCCAGTTTCCGGGCGTCGGCGTCGTCGAGGCCGGGTTCCGGGTCGACCGCCAGTTTGAGGATCTTGCCGGGGGTGCGGGCGGCGGCCTCCTCGATGTCGGCGCCGCCCTCGGCCGAGGCCAGAAAGGCGACCCGGCCGAGGGACCGGTCGACCAGCACCGCCAGATAAATCTCCTTGGCGACGTCGCAGGCTTCTTCCACATAGACCCGGCGCACTTTCTTGCCTTCGGCGCCGGTCTGCGCCGTTACCAGCCGCGCGCCCAGCATCTTGGCCGCCGCCTCGGCGGCGTCCTTGGGGGTCGCCGCCATCTTGATCCCGCCGGCCTTGCCGCGGCCGCCGGCGTGGACCTGCGCCTTGACCACGAAGGAGCCGCCGCCGAGTTCCTTGGCCGCGGCGGCGGCCTCGTCGGGGGTCGAGGCGACCGCCCCCGGCGGCACGGCGACGCCATACTGCTTAAGCAGTTCCTTGGCTTGGTATTCATGCAGGTTCATCAGGCGTATTCTCCCGGTTTCAGGAATTCCCCCGTTCAGATAGTGCACCGGCTTGGTGGCGGGCGCCACCCCTGTTTTTGGCCGGTTCTCCGGCCCGCCGGCTTCTAGAGCATGTTCCGGCCACATTGACCCATTCTGATGGCTCCGCTGTGTGACGATCCACTAGGCCCGTCCGGGCCATGGGGCCATGGGGGGGGCCGCGGGCCTGCTGGCCGGGGGACAGGAATTCAAAACGGCGGAAAGATTTTGGCTCCGGAATGGAAATCCCGGAAATGGGAATTTCGGTTGCCGCAAGCATGTCCGGAAAGAGAATTTAACGCCGCAAAAGATGCCCGGTCCCGGGCGATAAAATTGTTGGACAACAGGGTCCGAAAACTTATTGTATGGGGCAAGGTTGTTTGGCATGGTTCGCTGGTATACCAAATGCCAAATCTTTTGGTGTGCGTCATTTGGGCTATCAACAGGGCCGGACGCCTTTCAAGTCCCAAACGGGGGACGGAGCACTTTAACAGGCGAAGGCACCGAAAACGTCCGCCGATGTCGTGACCAGTTCGATAGACGGCGGGCGATTTGAACTTGGGAGAAAATAATGCGTAAATTTGTTACCAAACTTTTAAGTCTGGGACTCGCTTTGGGCCTCGGGCTTGGGTTCACGGTCGCGTCGGTGGATTCCGCCAAGGCCTGGGAACCCAAAAAGCCGGTCGAATTCGTCATCATGGCCGGTAAGGGCGGGGGCGCCGACAAGGCGGTGCGTTTCATTCAGTCCATCATCGCCAAGAACAAATTGTCATCGAAACCTTTCACGCCCGTCAACAGGCCGGGCGGATCCGGCGCCGAGGCATTGGTCCACGTCAAGAATGCCAAGGATCCGAACCACACGCTCATGTTCACCCTCAACAGCTTCTACACCACGCCGCTGTTGCAGCCGGGCCTGAAAGTCGACATCAAGACTTTCACGCCGGTCGGGCGGATGGCCGAAGACACTTTCCTGCTGTGGGTCCACAAGGATTCCGGCATCACCACCGTCGATCAGTTCGTCAAGGCGGCCAAGGCCAAGGGTAATGGCTGGATCATGGCCGGCACCGGCAAGAAGTCGGAAGACAACATCCTGACCGACTTCCTGAACAAGGCCTATGGCCTCAACATGAAGTACGTCCCCTATAAGGGCGGCGGACGCGTGGCCAAGGAACTGGCCGGCAAAAACGCCAACTCGACGGTCAACAACCCGTCTGAGCAGCTCGGCTTCTATCAGGCCGGCAAGACCGTGCCGATTGGGGCGTTCACGCCGAAACGCCTGCCGTTGTTCAAGAACGCGCCGACTTTCAAGGAGTTGGGCAAGGACTTCGTCTACTTCATGCAGCGCACCGTCGTCGGCGCGCCGGGCATGAGCAAGGAAGCAGCCGCCTACTACCAGGGCCTGTTCAAGAAGATCTTTAACTCCAAGGAGTGGCAGGGCTACATGAAGAAGAAGAGCCTGCAGGGTGACTTCCTCACCGGCGACGCCCTGATGAGTTACTGGATACGTGAAAAGGCCGTCCAGAAGGCTATCCTGCAAAAGATGGGCGCCATCAAATAACGGCCCCGGCAAGCATTAAGGATATCGCGTACACGTAGACTTTTAGAGAGAGCCGTCATCATGCGACTTGCCGAGCTTATCATGGCCGTTGTGATGGCGGTTTTCTCTGTCTACTTGATGTGGAAAAGCGCCGAGTTGCCGATCGGCTGGATTGCCGGCGAGGGACCCGGCGGCGGGTCGTGGTCGTTCTGGCTGGCGGCCGGAATGTTGCTTTGCTGCATCGCCATCATCATACGCTGGGCGAGGCGGGTCACGCCCCAATCCCGATCGGAAGAAGTTTTCATGGACCGGCGGACGCTGAAGGTGTTCTTGCTGAACGCCGGCGCGCTGACCGGGATGATCGGCCTGTTCCACATCGTCGGCGCCTACGGCGCAATCCCGGTTTTCCTGATCTTTTACCTGCGCTTTTTGGGCGGACATTCGTGGCGGTTGACGGGCACTTTCGCCTTCGTCACGCCGATCGCGACGTTTTTGTTTTTTGAGATCGCCCTGCAGAAGACCCTGCCCAAGGGGATCACGGACCCCTGGTTCGATCCCATATTCGCTTTTTTCTATTAATCCGCCCGGCCGCAATCATAACCACCGGCCATTTTGACACCGTGACCTGAATCCCGGACAACGATGGAAATTCTATCCCTTCTCCTCCACGGCTTTGCCATCGCCTTCGAGCCGCTCAACCTGATGCTGATCATCGGCGGCTGCACCGTCGGGCTGTTCATCGGCGCCATGCCGGGATTGGGCTCCGTCAACGGCGTCGCCATCCTGCTGCCGATGACCTTCCTGGTGCCGCCGACGGGCGCCATCATCTTCTTGGGTGCCATTTATTACGGGGCCATGTACGGCGGCGCCATCAGCTCGATCATGCTCGGCATTCCCGGCGCCTCGACGGCGGTGGCGACGACTTTCGACGGCCGGCCCATGGCCTTGCAGGGCAAGGCCGACAAGGCGCTGGTGGCGGCGGCGACGGCGTCGTTCATCGGCGGCAGCGTCGGCGTCGTTTTGTTCACGCTGTTCGCGCCGCCGCTGGCCGAAGTCGCGCTGACCTTCGGCGCGCCGGAGATCTTCGCCTTGATGCTGATGGCGTTCGCCACCTTCGTCGGGCTGGGCGGCGACGACATCCCGAAAACCCTGTTCTCCATCTTCATCGGGCTGGTATTCGGCGCCGTCGGCCTGGACATCATCTCGGGCGAGCCCAGGCTGATCTTCTTCGACATTCCCGGCTTCTTCCACGGCATCAACTTCCTGGTCCTGGCCATCGGCATCTACGGCATTGCCGAGATGCTGTGGACGATTGAAATTTCCAGGGGCGACGTGATGATCTCGCAGGCCACCGTCAACTTCCGGAGAATCATGGACACCCTTCGGGAACTGATGGGGACCTGGAGGATGATGTTTATGGGGTCGTTCCTCGGCTATTTCGTCGGCATCCTGCCGGCCGCCGGCGCGACGCCGGGTTCGCTGATGGCCTACGGCGTCGCCAAGACCGCGTCCAAGGACCCCGAGACCTACGGCAAGGGCAACATCAACGGCGTCGTGGCCCCGGAATCGGCCAACAACGCGGCCTCCACCGGGTCCATGCTGCCGATGCTGACGCTGGGCATTCCCGGCTCGCCGACGACGGCGATCCTGTTGGGCGGCATGGTGATCTGGGGCCTCGAGCCGGGGCCGTTGGTGTTCACGGACCACCCGGATTTCGTCTGGGGCTTTATCGCCAGCCTGTACGTGGCCAACACGTTTTCGCTGTTGATCAACGTCGCCTTCATCCCAACCTTCATCTGGGTGTTGAAGATGCCGTTCACGATCCTGGCGCCGATCATCTTCATCCTGTGCATCGTCGGCGGCTTCGTGCCGACGCTCGACATGCACGACGTGTGGCTGATGCTGATCTTCGGCATCGTCGGCTATATGATGCGCAAGCTCGATTACCCGATGGCGCCGGCGGTGCTGGCCATCGTGCTCGGCCCCCTGGCGGAACCGGCGCTCAGGCAGTCGCTGCTGATTTCCGGCGGTTCGTTCTCGATTTTCTTCACCCGGCCGTTCGCCGCCGTCATCATGGCCCTCGCCGTCGCCCTGCTGGTTCTGCCGGTGTTGAGGATCGCCTACGAAAAATACAAGAAGCCGGCGCAAGCCGGATAAGGGACCTCGTCGTTTCCAGCAAAAAAACCACCGGCCCCACGATCATGAGGCCGGCGGAATGGTTGCGTTATGGGCGATAAGCCGAGCGGCTATGCCTGTTCGCTTCCGAAGAACGGAATCACGCCCGGGATCAGCCACTTCTCCCACATCTCGTCGATCTTCGACTGGAAGTAATCGTAGTCTTCGTCGATGAAGTGGGCGAAACGTCCCTGGCGTTCAAGGTATTCGCGGACGGGCTTGCGCTTGAACTGCCCGGCCGCGATGCGCTTCGAGCGGCCGAGCATCTTGAGCACGCCGTTCTCGATCTCGTAGAGCGGCCAGATGCCGGTCTCGACCGCCATCTCGCCGAGCTCGTGGGAATACTTCGGATCATAGTCCCAGCCCTTGGGGCAGGGATCGAGCGAATGGATGAACGTCGGCCCGCCGATGGAGAGCGCCTTGCGCACCGAGTTCATGCAGTCCACCGGATACGCCGTGCACACGGTGCCGACATACTTGACGTCGGGATGGCCCGCCGCCAGCATCGCCGCCGTGTTCTTCTTCCAGCGCCGTTGCATGATGCGCTTGGCGCTGCCCGGCGGGGTGAACGTTGTATTGACGCCCCACGGCGACGATCCCGACGCCTGGATGTCGGTGTTGGCGTACGATTCGTTGTCGTAGCACAGGATCAGCATGTTGTAATGCGTGTGCTGAAGCGCCGCCGAGATGGCCGAAAGACCCATATCGACGCCGCCGCCATCGCCGCAAACGGCAATCACGTTGATCGGCTCGTCCTTCATCTTGCCCTTGCGCATCATCGCCCGGAGCCCGGCGACGGTGCCGGTGGCGGCCGAACCCGTGGACCCGAGCTGCGTGTGCATCCAGGGGATCGCCCACGGCGTCGAATAATACGTGGTGTTGGCCACGTACATGCAGCCGGTGGCGCCAAGGACGATCGAACGCGGGCCGCCGGCCTTGGCCATGAGTTTCATCAACTGCGCCGATTCACAGCCCTGACAGGTGCGGTGCCCGGAGGTGAAATACTCCTCCGCCGGGACCTTCTTGGGGCCCTTCCAGGGGTCGAGGACCTGGGTGTCGAGGAAGTCTTCCAGGTTTTGAACGTTTCCTTCCGGCATGATTTCTACTCCCGCACTCCGATCCAATAGGTGTCCTGATCGTCGAGCTTGCCTTCGGCGGCGCCGAACACCATATCGGCGATTTCACCGACGTTGTCGGCGGTCACTTCGCGCCCGCCCAGGCCGGCGATGAAAGTCGCCACCTTGGGCGATTTCTCCAGCGGATACAGCGCCGAACGCAACTCGGTGCCCAGCGTGCCCGAATGGAACGCGGAGCCAAAGCTGTAGTCGCGGTCGATGACGCCCACGGCCCGCATCCCGCCCAGGGCGTCTTGAAGCTCTATCGCGGGGAAGGGGCGGAACCAGCGGACGCGCACGAAGCCGACTTTCTTGCCTTGTTCGCGCATCTTGCGGACGGCGACCTTCACCGGCATGGCCAGCGTTCCCATGCCGACCAGGGCGATTTCGGCGTCCTCCATCATGTAACGCTCGATGAAGGGCTCACCGCCGCGCCCGAACTTGTCGTTGAAGTCTTCGTAGGCCTCGATGATGACGCCCCGGGCCCGGCGCGCCGCCATGTCGTTCTGCCGGCGCATCTCCATCAGCCAGTCCTCGTTCGCCTGCGGCGCGATGGTGATCGGGTTGTCCGGATGAAGCTGCTTGTCGCCGCGGTCATAGGGCGGCAGGAAGCTGTCCACCATCTCCTGGCTGGGCACCTTGACGATCGCCTGGCTGTGGGTCAGGAAGGCACCGTCGCAACTGATCGCGCAGGGAAGCATGACTCGTGAATCTTCGGCCACCCGATAGGCGATCAGCGCCGTATCCAGGGCCTCCTGCGCCGTTTCCACCCAACAGAGCAACCATCCCAGGTCGCGGACGGCGAGGGCGTCGTTGTGCTCGACCCCGAAGGCGCCGGGATCGTCGAGGGCCCGGTTGCCGACCATGGCCACCATCGGCAGGCGCAAGCCGGCGGTCACCGCCAAGGCCTCGAAGGCGTAGAACCACCCGACGCCCGAGGACCCGCAGAAAACGCGGGCGCCGACGGCCGAGGCGTGCTTGACGATCTCGAACTGCGAGTGCTCGCTCTCGGCGACTATGAACTCGCAGTCGAAGTCGCCGTTGGAAATCAACTGCGAGACGTACTGCATGACGGTGTCATAGGGCCGGATCGGGTACGCGGTAATGACGTCCACGTCGGCCAGCCGGACGGCGTGGGCGATGGCTTCCGAGCCGCTGATCAGTTCTTCGGTTTCGCCGCTCGGCCCGCCGGCGTCTTGTTTCCTCGCTGTTGCCGCTTTAGGAGGGTTCATTGGCTATCTCCTCGACGTAACCGCCCACGTGGTGGAAGCCGTGCTCGCGAACGGGATTATTGGTGATCTTGCCGGTCATCCAGTCGATGTAGCCTTCCTTGTCCTTGATCCACATTTCCCATTGGCTGGCGTTGTCGTCGAAGGCCTCCTCGTTGACCATGGTCAGGCAGTCTTCGACCGGGCAGACGGATTCGCATTTGCCGCAACCGCAGCACGATTCCATGTTGGCGTCGTAAAAGCCGTCTGGCGTGATGTCGAAACAGGTGTCCGGGCAATGCAGCCAACACAGCGTGCACTTGGTGCAGGTGTCGAAATTGATCACCGGGCGCATGGTGCGGGTCGAGAACTTCTTGAACGCCTCGTTCCGGCCGGGGACATAGCCGCCGTCCCGCCCGACGTCTTTCTCGACCTTCTGACCGCGGATGACCAGGCATTCCTCCATCTTGGTGTAACCGGGCAGGTCGAAGGAGAAAGGCTCTTCGTCGTTGCCCTGCTCGGCGCCGACCTCGGTCGATTCAATCTCCTCATAGGCCTTCTTTGCCGAGGCGACCTTCTTTTTGTCTTTCCATTGTTCCTCGATGACCTCGAGGATGGCGTCCAATGTAATGACGTGCGGGGCGACCTTGGCCAATGCGCCCAGCAGGCGCACGTCGGTGTGGTCGTCCTTGAAAACAAAGAGACCGGAGAAGCTGGCCTTTCCCTTGATGGTCGAGAGATTGTAAGGCGCCCCCTTGCGGTGGACGGTGCCGATCAGCTTGTTGGCCGACTGGGTCGTGGGGATCAGAAGCGTGCCGCCTTCGGCGGTCAGCTTGTTGATTGGCTGCAGGCCGTACCAAGCCCACGACTCGACGCCTTTGCAGAGCGTGTCGTCACAGGCAATGGTGACGTCGTTATTGTCGG